>CAUZNH010000160.1:0-3833 GCA_963581345.1 Candidatus Thalassarchaeaceae archaeon
ACTCTACCCGCGTTTTGGGTGGTTGAAGCGTTATACTCATTTAGTGGACCTATCAGCCATTCCTAATGGCAGGTAGCGGCGAGCAGTTGGCGGAGTGGCTTTCCGCGTACAATCCTGATGAGATTACCATCGGTGTAGTCGCGTCTCATTCGGCCTTACAGATTCTTCACGGCGCTCGTGTAGAAGGTTTCAGAACGCTAGGAATTGCAGTTGGCGAGGGTCGCCGAAAAATGTTCAAAGCGTTTCCAGGCGCTGAGCCTGATGAATGGCTAATGTTAGAGGATTACAATCAGATGTTAGAGAGAGCAGAATGGTTCAGGGAGCGCAATGTAATCATTATTCCACACGGCTCTTTAGTAGAATATCTCGGCCCAGACAATTTCAGTTCATTAGCAGTTCCGACTTTTGGCAACCGTCACATCCTCAAATGGGAAGCAGGCCGAGATACCCAACGCGAATGGCTTGAATTGGGCGGCTGCACAATGCCAAAAACCATCGATGACCCGCACGATATTGATGGGCCAGTCATCGTAAAATACGCTGGCGCTAAGGGTGGCAGAGGATATTTCGTGGCTAGAAATTTCAGAGATTTCCGAAGAAATGTTGACTTAGAAGAAGATTTTACGATTCAAGAATACATTTTAGGAACTCGCTACTACATGCAATTCTTCTACGACCCAATCTGTGATGATGGCTACCAAGTTGAAGGTATGATGTCTAGAGATGGCCACGAAATCGGTCGCTTAGAATTGTTGACAATTGACCGCCGCGACGAAGCAAATGTTGACGAATTCTACAAATTAGGTTCACTAAGAGACCTACGTGACATGGGTTTGGAGCCTTCGTTTGTGGTGACTGGTAATACCGAGGTGGTTTTACGTGAGTCTCTACTTCCTGAAGCGTTCCGCCTTGCTGAGGGTGCTATTGCCGCTTCTCTTGAGTTAGAGGAGGGTGCGCGTGGAATGATCGGGCCATTCTGTCTTGAGGCCATCGTCACCGACAAACTAGAGTTCCGAGTCTTTGAGATTAGTGCGCGTATAGTTGCAGGCAGTAATGTCAGTGTTGGCGGCTCGCCATACATGAATATCAACGAGCCGCACATGAGTGTTGGTCGCCGGATTGCAAGATGCATCCGCAAAGCAGCTGATAAGAATAGATTGCACGAAATCCTATCGTGATTCAATCGTTCAGCAAGTTGTGATTATTGATAATTTGAATATTTCCTGGCGGTAAAGCGGCCAAGACATCGTCTTGAACTAGTCCGGTCGCCTTGGCAATCTTGTTGGCTATCGCTTCTTTCTTGATTGTACCAGTGCCAATTCTGACCCAGCGCTCACACCATTTTGTGACTGCATCATGAGCGCCAACCAGCGGTAGTGGAATGCCGTTGACAACCGCCATTCCGAGTGTCATCTCCATGGTCAAATCGCGTAGCCAATTGCGCTTCCCGCGTATAATCCATGCCCCCCGCCCAAGCGATTCTCCAGTTTCAGCAGTCTTGCTGACTTGGGGTGGTTCAACCCAAAATGCAGTCGCTGCGGCGCCTCCACTAGACCAGCCGCGGCTCCAAACAACTGCTAATTCAGCAGCCTCTTTGATGCATTTTTCAGAGAATTCCTCAGCCTCAAATGTTTGAGTTAAACGTAGTGCTGGGACGCCTTCCGGCAATCCTGGAAGGGGGTGTGGGTCTTCCTCTAAACCCTCTTTGAGTTTGAGTGCGCAGGATGGCGCCCCGTGTAGGTCGGCGTGGAAATACAGGTCTTCGCGCTTGAGATACTTGTTCACTACTGTGTCGTTTCCTTTTGCGTCCTTCCCCCCCAAAATGAGGTGACCTTTCCCAACCACTGCCCATCGGTGCCTCTCTATCCACAACTGCTTACTTCTCTTGGTTGCGTGAAGTTTTCCAGCAGCGTCCTCCTTTGCTCGCTTCTTTTCACTGCTAGAGATTTTAGCGCGGGTATCTTCAATTGCCCTTTTTGCACCGATTGTTTTGTCCTTTTGTTTGCGTCCTGCATCAAAATATCGCTGCGCGTTTTGGTGTACTGTATGGTCAATATGTAACTCAATTCTTTGGTCTGGCTCGCCATTTTCGTCTGGCAGATACGCCTTCATCGTTCGCTTGGCAGGGTCAAGTGACTCTATCCATTCAATATCTCTGACTTTGCTACGGATATTATCCCAACCCTCGGTTTCAATTGCTGACAAAGTTTGAGTCAGTAGAGTGTCAATATGACCCCAATTGTCTTGAATTAAGATGCCAAGCTGTTGTTGAGATTCGCCCTTTGCTTCAAAACCAATTATTGCTCTTTCTTGCTGAACTAAGCGGCGCTCAAGTGAACTACTATCGTCATGTTGTTGGCGATCATCAACCATTTCCGCCGCCTTTTCTTGTTGGCGGCGTGCCATTGCTGTTGCATCCCAGCCACCTTTCCAAGCATCTACTGCTGCTGCAAGATTTGGAAATTCAATGGTGAAATCGTTTTCATTTGCTGGTAATAAGAAAGGTAAGGCTTCTCTTGCGTGTTCTTCAAAGACTGCATCAAGCGCTAGTGGATTGTTTCCTGATTCCTGCAAAGTTGCTTTCGCCGCTGACGCCAAAATCACCAATCCGCCGGCACCGCGGTCTAATTTTTGTGTTAGTGAATGTAGACCACTGACCAAATCTGCAATTTCATCATCGTCTAAGTCAACAGCCATTCTGTCAACAGAAATGTCAGCAATTCCACAGATTGCTTCAGCATAAGCACCTGCCAAATTTGCTCGGCTTGCCAATGTTCTGACAATGTCTGCATCACTTGCTGCTAATAATGGCGCCAACTCTTTCACGGTCAGAGTTCTTGGGTCAACTTGTGCTGGCGGAAATTCATAGTTTTCACCACGCTTCAAAACTCGTTTAGCATATTTTACATTGGTTAATGGCTGAATAATGACTCCTTCTGAGTCAAGAAGCAGTACATTCCCGTCCCGGAACATCTCAATAACTAGACTTCGTAGTCCATCCCCAGTCTCAAAATCAAGAGTTATAATACGGTCAAAACCGTGTTGTCGCACGTCAACAAAACGCCCATTCATCAAGTGTTTTCGCATCAGCATCGAGAAAGAAGAGGGGTTTGGAGGCATTGGTCTGTCGCGTCTTGAGAGATAGATTCTCTTACCACGAACGACAACTAGGTCAACTGATGCTTCCTCCTTCGGGTTGAGCCTGAGCACCACTTGCTCCCAATGAGGGTGATAAGATTTCCGAGCCCGAGAACCGATGTATGGGCGAAGTTCAGCGACAATTCTTGCGACATCAAAACTGCTCATCTGTCCTTTCATGTCATCACCTTCCCTTGTTGTTGGTCCTCGCGTGTCTAATTACCACCCCAGCGCCGACCCTTCATCAAATACCCCATTGATTTGCTATTTTTGACGGCCATAGACTCATAGCCGACTTAACCTTCGCGCGGTCATGGCAGGAATCTTGTTGTTAGGAACTGTAGTAGTAGTTATTGTACTGTTAATGCTAATTTTTTGGATAATTAGTGCATACAATCGTATGGTTGATTTACGCAATGAAGTTGAAAATCAATATCAAAATTTAGAAACTCAGATAGGAGTAAAAGACCAGAAGATTGCATTTGTTGAAGAAACTGATTTAGCGCAATTAGGACTAGAATCTTCAGTATATGACAAGATTATTGATGCGCGTAAACAGTTTGCATCTGCCAAGAGTAGTGGTAACAGAGCCGATATGATGGCAGCAAACGGCCTATTAGATTCAGTAATCCCGAAGGTTCTTGCATTTGCAGAAGATAACCCTGAATTGACTTCTCACCATGTATTGGTAGCAG
>CAUZNH010000161.1:0-3782 GCA_963581345.1 Candidatus Thalassarchaeaceae archaeon
TCCTTTGGTTGCCCTAACTCTCCAGTAAGCTGCCATTCCTAAATCAAGGCTTGAAGAACTAGGGATAGTGAAGGTCCCATTTCCTCCTGACATGGTGAAACCGGTATTTGCCCAAGATGAGAAAAGCCATCCACCGTCGTCCAGACTTCGGTAATCTATTGATTGTGAGATATGAATTTCAACCCCCGAACCATTCAAACCACTCCATGCTAAGGTGGGGGTAGTATCTGCGGTAAGTAGGAAGGCACCAGTTATTGCTACACTACCATTGGCTGGCCCACCGCGAGTAATTGCTGAGCCTGTTGTAGGTGGTGTACTTTCGTAAACAAATGAAATTTGAGGTCTCTTTGCCGTAGTAGGGTGTTCCCGGCTAGCAACTGTTAGGATTCCTAGGCCAACAGATGAAACGGTGAGATTTATGTCACTATTATTGTTTGCTAATGCACTTTGGGCGATAGATGTCACATTGATACTGAATGAAGATGAACTAGACGAAAATGACCCACTGCGTGGCTCCCAAGCCCCCCTGTCGTTAGTCCCATTTGCACCACCGACTTGCCAAGTACTGTTGTGTGTGCTATTGAACCAAGTTGCATTTGTTTCGTCAAAATCGGCCTTTAATGGCGCAGCGAAGGCATACATTGACCCTTGTGATATTCCACCAGTGATGTAGATGGTTAGAATTGCGCTTTGAATTGAACCAGCAGAAGGAATTGGACCGCTAGGGGTTGTAACAGGGAAACTAAACAGCAGTACACTTTCCATGCCGCTGACATTCGTCAAGTTGAGGTTTGCATCACTTCCGTGAGTGGCATTTGGGCTTGTTAAATTCAACCCAGTATCTGCCGAAGATGTTGACGAACCGGTAGCAAAAGCAGGTCTTGTCACGGCATCTAATTCAGGTCCATTGAGTACACTCGTCCAAGGTACCGCAATCATTACTAAAACTAGAATCAGAGCAGTCCATGTCTTGTTGTTCATTTGCCTCTTCACCATGACACTCGCTGACGGGGAGATGGTACCTGCATTAACCGCTTTCGGCGTAGGGACTATGCTACGCATAGGTCCCGTAACACCCAAAATGAATTTTTAGGTTACAGTCACAATGGTTATTGATGGCCAAGTAAGGGCGGTAATAGGTCGGGCTCTGATGGCTAAGATGTGGGTTGAAAAACATCGCCCTCAAACAGTGGATGATATCCGTGGTCAACCCGCGGTAATCGGTAGGCTGAAAGCCTATGCCGAGCAAGGTTCTTTTCCACATTTACTTTTTGCAGGACCGCCTGGGACTGGTAAGACAACGGCGGCGATAGCCCTAACCCGCGATGTATTTCAGGATTCATTTAGAGACAATATTCTTGAGATGAATGCGAGTGATGAGCGCGGTTTAGACAGTATTCGTAATAAAGTCAAGCAATTTGCCAAGACAAGCCCGCTCGGAGGGGCGACATTCAAGGTTATTTTCCTTGATGAAGCGGATGCGCTGACTTCTGATGCACAGGGTGCATTGAGGCGTATCATGGAGCAATATTCTGAGACCTGTCGATTCATACTTTCTTGCAATTACTCCAGCAAGGTGATCGAGCCCATTCAATCACGTTGTGCAGTTTTCCGTTTCAGACCATTGGCGAATGATCAAATTGCCAAACAAATTACGGGTATTTCAGATTCGGAAGGGGTTACTCTTGATGATGATGCTAAAGAGGCGATAATCAATGTAAGTCAGGGTGATTTACGAAAAGCAATAACTGCACTTCAGGTTGCGGCTTCACTTGACAAACATGTTACGCGAGCACTGATTTATGAGACTACAGCAACCGCCCCCCCTGAACAATTGCATGATTTTCTTTTGGCCTGTAAGAGAGATGGATTCCACCCAGCACGCAGGCGGCTTCAAACAATTCTAGATAAATTTGGATTAGCAGGAACAGATTTCATAAATCAACTTCATAGGGCAATGTATGATACAGAATTTCTTGAGGAAATACAGAAATTAGAATTAACCGAAATGCTTGCTCAAGTAGATTTTAGATTGGTAGAAGGCGGCGGTGAAGCACTTCAATTAGATGCAATGTGCTCCAACATTTGCCGTTTACTTAGTGATTGATTTTTAGACGTTCTTCACTTTCAGTTAGCCACCTACCTCTCCCTCGGCAAATCAGGTGTAGGGGAACTAACCACAAAACATCATGGCACTAAACCGTGACTTGTTTTGGGTGGGCGACTTGATTGCTTGCACAGCAGTAGCACCAATCGTTAGAAAATGGAGGGACATGAAAATTGATGAGAGGACTCGTTCACAATTAATACGTAAAAAAATCAAACCTATATTTGATGAAATAAAGGCATTACACAGCGATTTGCTAAATCCTGCATGGTGCTAATTCAAACTACAGTCAAGTCATACTCAATGATTCGAGTATTAACCCAAGGGTATCCATCTTCAGTTAGTGTAACTGTTAGGTGGTAATCTCCTGCCTGAAGTACGCCAAGATTGATTGCGACGCATTCATCGTATTGGTGTTTTTGAATCGCATTTTGTTGAGATTCACGTAGACCGTCTAGGATTGCGGTACAGTTGCTATAGTCACCAACTTCCCCTCCAGCTAACTCTTGAGGGGTTTCACCTGGGGCATTCAAAAGAGATGTCAAATTTATCGTTGCAACACTTGGATCAGTATTGTCATTGACATAGAATATCATCCATGCTTCTCCATTACTGCCATTTCTGTTAAGTGTAAAAGAATGGCTTCTACTACTACTGAGATTGTCACTGTCAATTAAGATATCTTCCCCGTCAACAATAACGACGGTCATTTTCCCAGCAATATCAGGAGCCCCTATATCTCCTATTGGTGGATTGACGAGAATGAATGAAAGTGCTAACCAAGTGAAGATGAAGAGCATCCCTGACCGAAACCAGTTGCCAAAGGTGTAGCGCGATTTATATGGTTCAGGAACCAGCACTCTGTGTAGTGATGGAATAATTACTACGAGCGTCATTGGGAGAAACCAGAGAACGGATTTTGGCCCCTCCATTCCTGGCATCATAACATATCTCATTATCAATGAGATGATTGTGCCAAATGCGACAACTAGCCACATTGAGATGGTGTCTGCTACTTCCTTTTCAACATGGTCTTTAGGGTCAAAGTTCTCTACCCCAAGTTTACCCCCTGGTCTAGCCTTTCTGTCATCACCACTATTTTTTTTCCGGCGGTTTTCAGCCCTTGCCGCCTGCATTGCCGTGTTGAGGTCAACCATGTGCTTCGGTACTGCCGAGCGTGAGCCACCTATCATTAGTTCGCCTCCTTAAGTTACTAATAGGGATGTGTTGTTTCCATTAAAACGCCCGAATTGTTCAAAGAGGTTCTGCCGGTCGGCAGGTTCATTGCCGGGGTGGCGTAGTTGGTGGCGCGTCGGACTCATAGGGTAGCCAGAAATGGCAGAACGGTGAGCGCTATACTCCCCTGAGGTGTCTGAGACATCCGAAGGTCGCGGGTTCGAGCCCCGCTCCCGGCATCAAAAAACAACTTAATTTGAAATTATTATGAATAATTCCAATTCGGTGATTGGGTTTTTTCTTACCCTCCTAAAGATGAACAATTATTCAATGAATCAAGGGTTGAATTGATGGGCTAAGTCGTGCCCCGCAGGTTAATGGTAGAACAGAGCGAGGTGCCCGAGGTCGGAACTCGGGTGCGATTAGTTGCTACTACTTGGAATGGGCCAACTGAAGTTGAAGGAGTTTTACTAGCATCTACAGCGGTAGACCATATCAC
>CAUZNH010000162.1:0-3760 GCA_963581345.1 Candidatus Thalassarchaeaceae archaeon
CGGCCAAATAATTCTTGATGGGTCAATATCCAACTTATTTCCTTGATGAAGGTGGTTATCAAGCATAGCTGAACAAAGATTGTGAGCCGAGGTTACTGCGTGAATATCTCCTGTGAAATGCAAGTTAATCTCCTCCATTGGAAGGACCTGTGAGTATCCCCCACCTGCTGCACCGCCTTTTATTCCAAAGACAGGCCCCATTGATGGTTCGCGGATAACACAAACAGCATTCTTCCCAATACGATTCAAACCTTGGTTAAGGCCGATGGTTGTAACAGTCTTACCTTCACCAAACGGAGTAGGGTTAACACTTGTAACTAAAATTAGTACACCTTTCGGCTTGTCACTACGATTCTTGAGCGCTTCCCACGATATCTTAGCCACTCCATTTCCTTGTGGACAAAGGTCTTCCACTCCCAATCCTAGTTTCCATGCAACCTCTTCAATTGGGATCGGATTGGCGGCGAGGGCGATTTCGAGGTCGCTTGGCATAATGGCCCGTGTTGTCAATAAGTATTCAAGTCTTCATCATTTTGTTAATGAAACTATTATGTTTAGAAGGCTAAAATAAGATTTCAGTTTGCCTTTTTAGACTATTTCTCAAACCTGATAATTTTGTAAGATTTCAATAATATAGGTAATTGACATTGAAGCGTGAGTCTTTTCACCAATTCCGGTTTGGGGCTAATATGGCAAAGGGCCCCACTGTCTGCGCGGCTGTGGCTGGTAATCCAATCAGTCACTCATTGACACCATTTTTATTCAAAAAAGTTGCTCAGCACTTGCAATCCCGTGACCACACTATCACTTTTCACACCTGTGAGAAAATACAGCACACTTCTTTGATTGATGCTTTAGCGTGGGGTCACGCAAAGATGACTGCCCTAGCCAAGGAAGATGAGGGCGCAGACCCTACAAAACGAGAAATTTGGCTTTCTATCACTAGCCCGCTAAAACACCAACTTCCGATTGACTCAGGGATTGAATGGCCAATTGGTGAGCCAATGTTAGCATCGGTAAACCAAATGCGACATGACGGGCATGTATGGAATGCAGCCAACACCGATGGTGCAGGTTTGTTGATGGTTGCTCGTGAATTTGGCTTTGATTTTAATTTGACAGATGACTTGGATTGCCCGTTACTATGCATGACGGGAGGTGGTTCAACCGCTCGTGCGTGCGCCGCTGCATGGACTGAAGCAGGAGGGGAAATATGGTGGAAGGAAGGGCGACGTAATCTTTCACCCCGAGGGCCGTGGAAAGATTCCATAGTTAATCCAAGAGATGTATGCGACCATGTCGGGAGAAGACTTCACATTGATTTTGATCAGCCAGCGGGTTCAGCCCCAGAAATCAAAGGTGAGCGGATTGATGCAGGGATAGACGCACCCGTTTTCCTCTCAGTCAGTTATTCTGATGGTGAATTTGAATCAGTTATCGAAAATGAATGGGGACTATTTTTGGATGGAAGATGGCTATTAGCAGCCCAACATCTTCAGGGCTGGGCACATCTTTACTACCCGCCAGCCGCAGATGATTTACCTACACTCAGCGAGTTAATGGATATTCTTATTTCTTATTGAAACATGAACTAAACGGCGACTCATTCAAAGGGAATTGGGTTGAAGCAAATACCAATGAAGAGGCATCAGGGCATGGCATTGGTGCTATCGGCACTTCTTGTCACTGCGATTTTGACCTCGATGATCATTACAGCAACTGCTGAATCTAATGAAGAATCTTCAAATTTCACCGCACCTGTAAGCGCAGAGAGGTTTTCACCTGGCTGGAAAGATTCTGGATATGTTGATTCTGAGAACGACTTGAAGGATATTCGCCTATACTACCCTTCTGCACAACCGGGGGAAGATGAGCCTATTGATTGTGCATGGGCACCTTACCCTTGGCTCGCATTCCATGCTGATGAAGGTGAAGGTTTTGATAGCTATTCATGGTTAGGTGAAGGGTTAGCAAAGGCTGGTTATTTCGTGGTTATCATTGGAGAAGAAAGGGCCGGTGATGAGGCCTATCAAGGAATTCTAGACCATGTACAATTGATTGAAGCTATCGGATTCATCAATCTAACAGGTAATCCAACTCGGGGCCCGGCAGGTGCGCAGGGCTGCATTGACATGGACCACTGGGGTGTTTCAGGACATGGCCGCGGTGCTGGATTAGCAATGGTTGTGAGTAGTTACTGGGGAGCGGTGTTTAATTCCGGACAATACCAACCACCAAGAGCACTCTTTGGTGTTGGTCTAGACATCGATGATATCGGTGAAAATATCGAAGCCATCGGTTTGGCAAATCCTACTCATTCACTATTTATGACTGGTACTGTAGATACAGTTACGCCAATTGATGAACATATCAAACCACTACTACAGCAGTGGAATGGTGGCTGGCAACTGCTAGAGGTTGTAGGTGCCAACCACGTACAGTATGAAGATGACCAGTCATTCCTTGACAACTTGTTTGACGGTGATGCTACGATGACCGCATCAGAACAACAACAACACGCAATTAACAAATTCACACCTTTCCTAGATTTAACCCTCAAAGGTGAGGATGAAATTTGGTATGCGGCATCTAGCAGGGAAAATAATCCAAATCAACCATCAGATAGCAATTCATATCTTTCAGAAAATCTTGATGCAAACCAATTCTATCTTATTGACCTTGAAGAAACCTTGCTAGATGCGCCTGCAGGACGCTTTTCACCCGTATTATTCTATAACCATCAAACTAACTCAACAGTTCTCTCGGCTGGTTGGAGCGGGAGCAATTTCTCTGATATGTGGACTCTTGACTTGAATGATACTGCGGCTTGGGAAAGTACAGGCAGTGGACCTAATTCAATTGGAACCAACACTTTTGCCAGTGATGGCGACGCCAGTGGTTTAATGGTTGGACAGAGTGACACTGGTGAACCAACTATGTGGTCATGGAATGGTTACTCCTCCTCATGGACATCATATTCGGAAGGTGTTCGCCCATCAGGAATGAGTTCTCAAGCAATGGTGTGGGACTCTGGTTCCCAACGATATATTTCGTATGGTGGTCAAGAATCTGATACTGGCAATTACACCAACGAAACTTGGGCTTTCAATCCAGGTAATGCAGTCTGGCAAAATCTTAGTGCAGTGAACTCCCCACGCGGAATATCAAATCCTGCCATGTTCTTCTCTGAAGGGTGGAATAGAACCATCCTTTTCGGTGGCTTTGACAGTGGGAAAAATCTCTCAAATGAGACTTGGATTTTTAATGGAGAAACAAACACATGGTCAAAACTGTCACTTCTGGGGGATTTCCCGACAGGCCGTGCTGGCATGGCAACTGCTATTGATAGAGAAAATCAAGTCGCCTACATGTTCGGTGGAATCGCTCAGAATCCATTTGATTCAGGCATTGATTATTCAAATGAATTATGGAAATTGGATTTGGCTCAATTGACTTGGACTAAAATGCCAAGTTGGGGTATTGATGCAATGTGGCTTTCAGGTATGACTGTTGACAAATCTAGCGATAAATTGGTTCTGTTTGGTGGCATGAATGATAATGTATTTGACCAAACATGGCTTTATGATTTAACGGAAGAAGAATGGGAGTTACATGCATCATCTTCAGCGATTACCTCAACTGATGTAATACACATTTCGGCAACTGTTTCTGAGCGAGATTTGGACACGCCCCCGAACACTCTTGAAATCAACTGCCGCGTAGTCGGACAATCAAATTGGACAGGTGGTGATTGGAACGC
>CAUZNH010000163.1:0-3741 GCA_963581345.1 Candidatus Thalassarchaeaceae archaeon
TATTCTGAAAACCTCCTAGTGGTGCTTAATCGACGTGTGTTTCCATCTCGGCGTTTGTCAATCAGACCTAATTCCCTCAAATCTGAAACATGCTCGTATGTCACCTGGCCAACCATTTCAACCAATTTGTTCTGAGCCATTGGTTGATGATAGGCAATCAGTGCAGCAATTTTCAGTAACCTCTTTGGAATCTCTGTCCTTGCAATCTGGGGGATATGATTGGCTAGCCGTGGTTTCACTTCTAGTACCCAGTAGCGATTAATTTCAGTTAGTTGAATCGCTGATTGTTCTCTATTTGAGATCAATTGTTGCAAGTCTAAAAGAGCCATTCTGATGGTTGACTCGGTGATTTTGAATTGTTCTGCTAGTTCTGCTTGAGGTATTGAGCGCCCTGCGCCAAACAAAGTCGCTTCAAGGAGAGTTGTGAGTTCTAAATCATCACTCATGCAGTCACCTCTGGTGCGATATGTTCAGTAATTGCATCAAATGTGCCAAATTCAGGCCACTTATCCTGAAGGAATATATCCCCATTTGGATATTCTGTTTGCCAAATGTCTGTGTAACCTCTGTGAGTCAGGAAAAGTGCTGACACAAAACCAACTATCCCACCTTCTGCTTCCGCATCTTCAGGCTTCCAACCTGCGTCAATTCCTTTGGCTTTCAGCATCTCAGTGACTGATTTCACTGTAACTGGTTCGCCTTCAGGTGATAACTCTCTAATTGATGCCCAAGTAGCCCGTATTTCTTCTTCCAAGTCCTCTTGGTGGACTCGCCCCTTAACATTGGCAATTGCATCCCTTACATCCAATGCGTGCTCAACTCTAGCACTCTCTCTCAAGCGCCGCTCTTCCGCATCATCATGTGCTTCTGATAGGCATGAAAGTAATTCGGCGAGAGTTACTGGGCGGCCGCCATCTCGCTTAATGCGACCATCAAACAATCCGGGTAATTCGTCGGATGCTTCACCAGCCAGAACGGTGGTAGTGAAGTGGAAGTCGTCATCATCGTATTCAGTCTGCCAACTCGGAATGTGATCCCAGTCGTCATCAATATCTTGGTCGGCATTCTCAGCTCTCTCTAACAAGTTTGCCGCTTGTCCATGCAAGATTTGCCAAGCCATCCGAATGAGTCTCCCACAAGTTGGTAAATCGACGTTTTCAGCTTCTTGAAGCCGTTCTTTGAACAACTCAATGAAACGATTTAGGTCAACATTCCAAGGGTCAAGTGTTGCGTCCTGAAACATCTGTAAAACTAGTGCAATACTTCTGTCAAAGGGGTGGCTGAGAGCCTTATGCTCGGCTTCTTCCATCTCAACTAATTCTTGAATATGTTCTGCATACCTACTCTTGTTTAGAGGAAGGGTTTCATCATGACCAATCATCTCAGCGATGATATCGTCTCGCAGAGTCTCTGAATCAAGACTACTCATTGAAATCACTCTCCTTCATCTGTTGTGAGTCCATCAATATCGAGGTCGTCAACCTCTTCTTCAGCATCACGTGCATCAAGGATATCTCTCTGCTCCTGCTCAATAGGTAAGGCGACTACAAGTTTTTCTTCCATATCTTCCCGGTAATCCTCTGCTCTGTCACCAAGAGATAACAATGTATCATCATCATCCGCTTCTTCAAGATCGCTTTTAGCAGCCTCTTCCTTCAGTTCTGATTCTTGGTTTGCAGCCAATAAATCTTCGATATCTAAACCACCAAGGCTAGCGGGTGTAGCCATTTCTTCAGGTGCCTTTGGCATCTCATCAACTGCTGGTAATTCATCAAGTGCTTCCTTTGAAGCCTTTGTTTTCTTCATTGCCTCAAGTTCTTCGTGGGCTGCGTCTCCAACTTCGATTGCTTGCTCGCGGTCAAAGTCAGTTATCCTTCTACTGCAGCCGTCACCAGCGTGAGTAACTCCGATGTGGTGGTCAGCCAATTGTAGGCTGACCTTACGGAGAGTAACCATGATGAATTGGGCCTGCTCACTACGCAATCGACATAATGATGCGATGTTTTCAGCATTGAATGTGTCAAGATTCTGGTCAACTTCATCAAAGTAGTAGAATGGCGATGGTTCATAATCCTGAATAGCGAAAATCAATGCCAATGCGGCCATTGACTTTTCTCCACCGGAAAGTAATCCCAATCCACTCTTCTTACCTGGTGGGCTAGCCCACATTTGAAGTCCGCCTTCAAATGGCTTCTTTGGATTTTCAAAGCGTAATTCCCCACTTCCTCCTGGCTGAAGATGTTGGTATACTCTACTGAAATTCACATTGACGATATCCATCACAGTAGTCAAGCGGTCTTTGCGTTCTGTTTCAAGTTGGTCTTCTAACGATATCAGACTTTGACGATGCTCACGCAGTCGCTTTGAGTCTGTACTCAAATTGGCACTGCGTTCCTCAGCCTCATCATACTGCTCAATCGCTCGCATGTTAACGTCCCCAAGGTTGCTAACCCTGCGGTCAAGGTTTCTAACCGATGCTTCAGCTTCTTGGACAGTCGGTAGAATTTCATCATCAGAGGCTGGCTTGATTTCAAGTTCTGACATTTCCGCATCCAATTCGCGCAATGCTTCTTTCTTTTGGTGAATCTGAAGATTGAGGTCTGTGATTCGCTTGTTAATCGCATCACGGTCACGTACTTTTTGTTCTAAGCGTGTAGTCAGTTTAACACGGTCTTCGCGAAGTTCGATTTTCTTGTCATCTAATTCTCGAAACTCCTCGGTAATCTGTGAGTGTGCCTCTGTCACAGTATCAAGTTCCTCTTGGTAAGTTTCTATTTCAGATTCAGCGTCTGAAATTTTCTTAGTAGCCTTGTCTACGAGTGACTGTTGTTCATTAATACGACGTTGCAAGTCCTTGATTTGGTTGGTCAATAAAATTGACTGGTTCTCACCACCAGAAAGCGTTCCCTTTGCAGTAAGTTTTGCCCTCTCTGCTTCGTTGCGCTGCTCTTGAGAATTGCGCAAGCGGCGTGACAAATGTTGTGGACTGCCTTCTTGGAGTGCAGTTGCAGCATCGGTCTTTGCTTGCAATGCATTTTGATGATCGTTTTTGGCTAATTCAGCGACGCTTTCAGCCTTATCCTGTTTTGTAGTTGCTTTTTCTAAATTCTTCAAGGCAACTGTGACTTTGCTCTCAGAATCTTTGAATGCTGTCTCAGCACGACCTAAATCTTCTTTCCAAGCTCGAGATTCAAAAGCGTGGTCATCGTTTGCAAGATTAGTTATTCGTTGACGGAGTTGATGCTCGCTCTGTCGCAATTCAGTCAATGCCGCTCGCACTGTCTCAGCAATAAGACTGAGGCGGTCAACATCTGCTTCAGCCTTCTCAACGACTGAACTACCAGCCATCTTACCGCCAAATTGTGGCCTGTTTGTTCTAGTTGAGCCACCAACCATCGCACCACTTCCCTCAAACACTGAGCCAGTACGAGTTACCATTCTAACGCCACCCATGTGGCGACGTGCAACATCCATTGATTCAACGATTAGAGTATCGCGTACTGCATTGATGACTGCTAGTTCAATAGAATTATCGTAGTCTAACAAATCTGAAGCGAATCCTACTACACCGGGTTGGCGTGAAACCATCACAGAACGGCCACCAGGGCGGCGAGACTGTAAACGATTCAACGGAAGGAAAGTTGCCCGCCCTGCTTTGTTCTTTCGTAGCCAAGAAATACACTGGGAAGCAGTTTCATCATCACGGACTACAATACTATTCATTCCGCCGCCCATTGCGTA
>CAUZNH010000164.1:0-3699 GCA_963581345.1 Candidatus Thalassarchaeaceae archaeon
GTTATGGCGTTGATGTTTTGAGGTATGCAAGAATTGATGCGATTGCTTCTACCATACCGTCCTAGGCTGGTTGTTTTTGCAGTAACTAATCCAAGGCTATCGAGATTCTTGATTACATTTCCAATAGAGCGGGAAACTAGTGGTGTGACTGAAGCGTTGTTACAAGTCATTTGGTAAACTGAGAATACTTCTCCAGTAGAAACATTCGTCAAACCATTACTCTCGTTGAGTAATATACTGTAAAGCACCAGTTTTTGGTGGAATGGTAGACTAGATATTACTGGTGTCATTTGGTCAAATTGTAATTGATTCTGGGCTAAACGAACGTGTTCAGTCGAAACATGGTCATCTCCCATGACATCTGCTTTGTGAATAGAAACTCGCAGTAAATCCAAAGCGCGCCTCGCGTCTCCATGTTCTTGAGCGGCTAAGGCGGAGCAGAGTTTGATGACCCCATTCTCAAGGGCTCCTTCGCGTACGCCTGCGAGCGCGCGCTGAGATAGGATATCTGCAATTTGGCTGGCGTTATACGGTGGGAATGCTAAGTCTTCAGAGCCAAGTCTTGATGCTATTCTCGCGTCTAACATCTCCGTGAAGTTTAGATCGTTTGTAATTCCAATTACACAACACTTAGCATTCCTCAATTCATAATTAAGGCTGGTAAGTGGGTAGAGAATGTCGTCACCATGCCGTTTTACTAGATGGTCAATTTCGTCTAATACGAAGATATGAACTCCGCCTTTTGATTCCATATTTTGACGAAGTTGTTGAAGCACCTTGTCGGTGGGCCATCCAGTGAAAGGTACAAGACTTTCATTGTCAGTTGCTAAATCATTTGCCAACTTAGCTAGGACACGATACTTGGTATCAATTGAGCAACAGTTGACTTCAACTGCGTGAATAGCGCGCCCTATTTCTTTTCCACGATCCAACAATTGTTTACAGACATAACGCGTTACAGCAGTTTTTCCTAATCCTGGTTGTCCATACAATATCATATTGGATGGTATCTGGCCATGTAGTGCCTCAACTAAATTATGAACTAAAGATTTGACCTCATTCTCCCTGTGTGGTAGGTTATCAGGCGTGAATCCGTGATGAAGCACGTCGCGGTTTTTAAATAGGCTATCATTACATAATAAGTGGTTGAAAATATTTTCGCCCATTTTATAACACCAACGCCATTTCTCTTCATTCCCTCCGTGTTAGTCTTGTGAGCGGTGGTCCCAACTGTTACGGAGATTCATGAGGAGGCGTGTCGGTCTAATAAGGCTAATTGCTGAATCACAATCTTACACCTATTTTTTCGCGCAAGTCAAATAGAATTATAGTATATTAACTCCCAATTGGAATGAGCGGAAAAATAACTATTTCAAAGCCCCTGTATTGTGTTTTTGATATTTTGGCGCCGGCAATGGTGGCCAACCCCTTCTCCGAATAGGCAAAGAGAATGTCTCAGAATAAGGAATCAAAAGAAGTGAATTTTTCAAGCGGTTTTTTGTAACATTTTTTATCAAGAGGAAGTGTGTTTATCAAAATCCTCCTTCAGATAATTATTGCAATCTAACAAAACCACTTTCTAGCAATTATTACACCTAGGCCCTGATATTAAAATTATTAATATCCTATCATTTGAAAAAAACCTTCAATTGGATTTTGTAATAATCCCGCCGGTTTCACAATTGAATATGTCCCCATCTTGCACTTGGATAACATTGTCTGGTAAATCAGATATTGACTCATCTTTTGTCGTGTAAAGATGAGTCGCAAGGAATATTGTTGAAGGATTATTATTTGCTAATTCAGTTAAGCTCGATGGTTTGAAATGAAAATCGGTTGGAACTCCATCAGGGACCCCAACTTCAATTATTACTATTTCAGCATCTCCAACTCTCTGTTCAATTTCTTCACAAGGTCCTGAATCCCCACAATGGATTATTGTTAATCCGGAAGTATGTTGCAATTGGTAACCGTGCGGATCTGTGGCGGGTTCGTGGTTTACCTTGAACCTTTCAAACACCCAATCTGATGCTCCTGTAACCTGTCCATTTTTGGAGTGATGAAATCTCACACGATTTTCTAGTACATCAGTCAAAGAACCAGGGAATGCAATTTCAGAGAGTTCCATCAACTTCTTGTCTCCACCTTCATGCAGGTGAACTTCTAGGGTGTTGTGCCCTTCTCGGTCTGATATGTATTTGCGCTCAAGTATGAAGAATGGAAAACCAAAAATGTGGTCGCCATGCCAATGGGTGAATAGAATTGTGTTGATATCAGCGGGGCTGAGTCCTGCTTGCCCTAATTGGGGTAGGATAGTTGGCGGTGTGTCAATGAGAATTTTCTCATCGAGTAAGACTAGTGAATGCATCCGTCCATCTGGGCAAAAGGCATTACCACTACCTAAAAATCTAACTTCAACCATGCTACGCCCAAACAGTCGGAGAATGCAAGAGTGCTTTAGTTATGCGTCGTATTTCATTTGTCTCAAAACAACACACGCTTTTCCATTCGCTTGATAAACAGCAGACTTGACGGATAAACACCCCGCCGTAGGCGGAGTGACATCAGGAGATGGTGGAATGAGCGAATACAGCAGCAAAAGTCCCTATCTTGGGAAAATGGTTGAGAAGAGAATTATCACTCATCCTGACTCAACAAAAGAAACTCGCCATATCGTTTTTGACCTCGGTGATTCCGGTCTGGAATACAAAGTCGGTGATGCACTTGCAATCATTCCAGAAAATCCTAAAGAACTAGTTTCAGATTTGCTCGGGCTGCTAAATTTCACTGGTGAGGAAATAGTGGAGACACACCTTGGTGAGGCAAATATTGGGGAAGCAATAGCAAATCACTACGAGATTCACCGCTTATGCAAGAAGTTCATTCAAGGTCTTGAAATGAAGTTTTCATCAACAAGTCCCAAAATATCTGTTAGGTTAGTTGGGCGAAGTAGAGCATCAACAAATGGTGATTCTAACAGCGTTGAGTGGGGTTGGTCAGGCGAAGAAGAAGATTACCCTGAAGGATTCGCACCTGTTGGTGCATTGAGTGACCCTGCCCTGATGTTATGGGAATCACTAGTAAATGATCCTGATGCAATGGAAGATTATCTCTGGAGTCGTGACTACATTGATTTGTTATCAGATATGCCCAATCTCTCCTTTACACCACAAGAGTTTGTTTCAAATTTGGACCGGTTAAAACCACGTCTATACTCAATTGCTTCATCTCTTGACGCGCATCCAGGTCTAGTTGAATTGACAGTTGCAATCGTTAGGTACAATCACCATGGTAGGGACCGTGGTGGATTGTGTACGGTTTACATGGCAGACTCAGCACCTCTCAATAAAGAAACAATTCCAATGTTTATGTCACCAACCCGTAGTTTCGTGTTACCAGCAAACGGTGACACTGACATCATTATGGTTGGGCCTGGTACTGGTATTGCGCCATTCAGAGCCTTCCTTGAACAGAGAAAGTTCGACGGGGCTAAAGGTCGGAATTGGCTATTCTTTGGCGACCGAACCTTTACCCATGAATATCTGTATGGTGGTGAGTTGGATGATTGGTTGGACAGTGGGCACTTGACTCGCCTAGACCTCGCATGGTCACGCATGGCAGAAATTCCCAAAACTTATGTACAGAATTTAATGGCTGAAAATGGCGAAGAGATTTGGTCATGGATTGACGATGGCGCAT
>CAUZNH010000165.1:0-3677 GCA_963581345.1 Candidatus Thalassarchaeaceae archaeon
ACAGAGATTTTGAATCATCCACAAATCTCTCCAAATGAGTAGAGTATATTATTTGTTACTTCAAGCCTTGTTGGTTGTTTATTCTGATTCGGTAGGGAAGTATGGGTCACCGCCATCATCATCATCATCACCATTGTTCATGTTGGTGTAGTACATTGGGATTCTATGCCAATCTTCATGATTAAAAATTGCATCTCTAACAAGCCAAAAGAAGAAATCAAAGGATGCAATGAACAATGAAATTACTGCAATTCTAGCAACAAGTTCAGAATTTAATGAGTCAAAGTGCCCACCTACGTTCAATGCCAAACAAATAACCGAACCCATCAGGATTAACATCATGATGACACTAATCCATCGAGTTTTTCTATTTTCTATCTCAATGTGATTATGGTCTTCATGCAAATACACCGATGAACCCCATGCTGCTTGTACCACTATACCGAAAATTAACATAAATCTAGTATAGAACATGCCTATTTTTTCTTCAATATAAATTGCTTCATAAATACCCATCCCTGCAGTTGCTAACAGACAAGAATATGCTGAAAGGATTTGAGCACTACATTGTTTTCCTGCTAACACATGTTTCCATATTCGGTCTGGTCGTGAAATAAAGAAAACCCATAGAATTGGAGCCGAGATACTGGCTTTTACATAATTATCCGTTATTGTCCCAGATTGGTATAGAAATTCTAGTAGAATGTGAATAATCACGAGCACAGCAAACACCGTGAAAGCTTGGGCAGTAACCTTGGGGCTCATCAACTTCCAATCCAATCTATCTTTGAAATGGCCAAGAATGAAGGCAAATGATGTCATTAACCAAAATCCATCTAATACGACAGTCAAAAATAAGACGTAGATCCAATCATAGTGCACTAATGCCCAAGTCAGAATAGTGAGAACTCCTATTATCGGTAAAGAAAGCAATGTTCCCTTAGCCCACCACCCTACTTTTCCATGTCCCCTTCTGGTTAATTTCCAAGCGAGTGGGCCCATCAAAATTAATTGGGTTCCCAATAGTGTAGCACCCATTTTTGCTAAACTTTCTAATGTATCAATGTTAGAGGTTATGATTCCTATCATAATGAGGAGTTGGCCCGAGATGTTCAACACGACAATCGTTGAGATTAGAGAATGATCAAATGGTGCAGTTTTGTAATCAAGAGGAAACCGGTCAAATCCAATCCCTATAGCCAGCGCCATCACCCACCCCAATATTGGTAGGGTAACAATTGCTAAGATTCGAATGTTTGAGTGAATAACTGGTGCTGCGTTAACCCATGCAGCATCGCTAATGAATGTCCAATACAGTCCAACTGCAAAGAACACTTGAGTCACCGCGGAAACAATGAACAAATCAAAATAAGAGCCGGCTGCCCAATTGTATGATTCCTTTGAGTTGCGCCCCATACAAGATACTCAGGGTACATTCAGCATATAACTAAATAGCCGGATAAAAATTTCAAAAATAGTTGATTTCCGGTTCATTTTATTGATTTAACAACTTCTGAAACGATAGACAGAGCCACTTTTCCCGACACGTCCCCTCCTTGCTTAAGGGAAGTTCCAACAATAGCACCATCTGCGTGTCGGAGGTACTCGGGGAGATTATCAGAGGTTGCCCCTGAGCCGACAAGCAAAGTTGCGTGAGGTGTGGCAAGTCTGACCCGCGCAAGGTCTTCAGGAGAGGTTGGTTGGCCAGTTCCACTACCTGAGACAATCAAGGCATCTGCCAGTCCGCGATTCCAGCAGTCTTGAGCTTCCTGTTCAAGCACCCATTCTGAATCCATAGGTGTCGCGTGTTTGACGCCAACATCTGCGAAAATAGCGATGGGGTGGGTGGAATCAGGGCCGTGACCAAGTTGTTCCCGTAGCCGTAGAGTTTCTGCTGCCTGGCCTTCAATCAAGCCTTGGTCTGTCATCATCCCACCAACATGAATGTTGACGCGGATGAAATTTGCTCCACTAGCAGTAGCAATAGAAAGTGCAGCAGCAGCATCATTTCTCAGTACATTAACACCAACAGGAATTGCTTCTGGTCGAGCGACTTCATCAACAATTTTGCTAATAATACGACTCATTACAGCGATTGTAACTGGTGCCACTTCACTCCCGTGAAATGGTGCATCACCAAAATTCTCAATCATTATTGCATCGCATCCACCAGCAATCAATGTCCTCGCATCATTGATTGCAAATCGTTCAACTCCGTCAAGGTCTCCCGAAAACCGAGGTGAACCTGGCAGAGGTTGGAGGTGTACCATTCCAATTATTGCTCTCTCAGGTAGAGGATTGATTCTAGTCATTTTATCACCTCATTGTCTAGACGTTCTTCATCTAATAACCAATCAATTCAGTCTCACTCTACGTCTATCCATTCCCAACAGCGTAACATTCCTTCGGAAATATCGACGGTTGAAGTCCATCCCAGCGCTGCCTGAGCCGCTGAAATGTCCGGTACACGGCGAGTTGAGTCACCTGGATGCCCTTCAGTCATGACGATTTCAACATCAGCACCTGTGATTTCAAGCGCTAATTTAGCAACTTGATGAATTGAAACCTCATCGGTTGAACCAATATTGAAAGAGGCTCCTTGAAGTGTTGAACCATCTAACCCCTCATCAAGTTCGCCAAGTGCAATTATTCCGTTAATCAAGTCATTGTACCATGTGAAACAGCGAGTTTGTGAGCCATCTCCATGAAGTGTGATGTTCTTTTCTCTTTGGCATTGGTGAAGGAAAATCGCAGTGACTTGCCCGTACTCATTACCCATCAATCGCGGACCATAACCATTGAATGGTCTGATGATTCTCCCATCTAAACCTCTCTCTTTTACGGCATATTGTACAATGATTTCACCAAGGTACTTGCTAGCCCCGTAAGAATGTCTGAAATGGTCATGTGGACTAGGGAAAATCGCATCAAGATTTTCTCCTAGTGGCATTTCATCTTGCAGCCCAAATGCTTCTGGGCTACTTGTGAAAACTAGGCGTGCGCCTCGGTCAGTGGCGAATTTGACAACAGTTTCAGTTGTTTTGATGTTAACATCAATTACTAAATCAGGGCGTTCATGAAAGTAACGTGTTCCATTAATCGCCGCGAGGTGAAAAACGATATCAACGCCATTCATTTTTTCTTCTGCCTTCTCAAGTTTCTCAACATTTGCACAATCACCGAGCACGAAAGTAAAGTCTGGCATAGCCTTGAAATCTACCATGTTTGCTTTACGGCCGCGAAACAAATTGTCCACTACTGCAACTGTGTGGCCGCGGGTCAACAATGCTTCAGCAAGATGACTTCCTAGGAAGCCACCTCCCCCAGTTACAAGGCAGCGCATGGATGGCGGAGAGGGGGGTAGCGTATTGCATTGTTGACCGGTGCTTGCTCTGAGTGCTATATTCAATATTTAGAGTCTGTAAAAGATATCTCCGAAGATTAAATTGATAATCTTAAGAAATACAGTAAGGGCAAGATTGTCCCTCGATATAAGCCTCGGATTCCTGTTCATGAGCGAGAAGTGGCTCGCGACATGTGAAACACATTACAGTGTCAGTTTCTTCTAAATCGGGATTGACACCGACCCGCTTGTCAAAGACGAAACATTCCCCATCCCAGTGAGCACCACCGCATTCTTCGAAGTATCCTAATATCCCTCCTTCAAGTTGGTAAAC
>CAUZNH010000166.1:0-3663 GCA_963581345.1 Candidatus Thalassarchaeaceae archaeon
GGTGCGGCTAGGGATGCGGCTGAAATTGCCGACAATGCAAACAACACTACTAGCAGTGTTGCCGACCTACTACGCCTAACCATCGTGTGCGACACACCATGTATTTGTCTTGAGGCTTTACCCAATATGATGTAAAGCAAAAGATGGCTGAATAAGTAACATGAAGAATACGATAATTCTCTCACGACTTGGTTCGGGGAATCACTCATCTATGAGGTGGTGTGCGAGTTGACTCGATGGGACAAGGATGGGTAGTACCGGAGCACCGAACAGTGCCCGAAATGTCAGGGGATGAACTGCGGGAAACCATCGAAGAAACCACTATTGAGAGAGGTGAGGTTGCAGTCTGTTGGCTAACCCAAGCATCATGGTTATTGAAATTCAGAACATGTACGGTTCTCATCGACCCTTGGTGGCGCGATTTGGATGCTGGAGACCAATGGGGTAAATTGCTTGGAGAATTTCCCTTAGCTCCAGACGAGTTCCCGCACATTGATTACATTTTTTGCACCCATTGGCACGATGACCACATCTGTCCAACTACTTTACCAAAACTAGCAAAACAATTTCCAGCGGCAAAATTTGTAGTGCCTCTGCGGAGCCGAAAAATGATTATTGATATGGGAATACCTCGCGGAAGAATCCATTCTATGCATGGAAATGACTCAGGTCAATTGAACAAAGGACTCTCGTTCTTTGCAATTCCGGCGGCACACGAAGAATTAGATGCTGATGACAGAAATGCCCACATGTACCTCGGATTCCTAATTCATTGTGATGACACGACTGTCTTTCACATGGGTGATTCACGTCCATATCCTGGTTGGGTTTCCAACATTCAAAGAGCCGCACGCTTACTTTGTGTTGAAGGTACGGGAGAAGCACCGATTGATATTGCCATGTTGTGCATTAATGGAAATGATAACTTAGGACATGACGAGGCTTGTGATTTAGCAGAAGTTCTTGATGTTGGATTGGCCATTCCAATGCATTACGGTATGGACCCGGGGAATACAGTTGACCCGCAAATATTTGTTGATGAAGTTGAATCTAGAGGGGACAAAATCCCATACATGATTGCAACTCCTGGTGAAATAGTCATAATGGGCTAAAATTAGCGCAGGTTTCATCATTACAAGTCAGCCTCACCGAAATAGATGAGAGCGAGAGCACTGACACTGGCCGTTTTGGTCTTGCTAGCATCGTTCGTTGGTTGCCTAGGTTTTGAGAAGTCAGATGCATTGGATAATGAAGAGGAACCTACTACTCCATTGAGGATAAATCATGTACAGATGAAAGGAACTCATAATTCGTATCATGTTAAGCCGGCTGGTCCTACAATTAGGGACTACGATTACTCACACGAACCTCTTGACACGCAAGCAGAGGAGTTTGACGTACGCCAATTTGAAATTGATGTCTGGTGGAGTCCAGGTCAACAGTTACGAGTTTACCACAACCAATACGACAGGGGTACAACTTGCCAAACTTTACAACAGTGCCTAGGCGTTTTACTAGAATGGAGTGATTCATCACCTAACCATGTGCCACTGATGATCTGGATAGAGCCAAAAGAATGGACTTGGGAGTCAACAGACACAACAACGGTGATAGAAGCGCAAAGCATGTTAGAAGATGTAGAAGATCACATCAACTTAGTATGGCCAAGGGAGAGAATTGTCATTCCAGATGATGTAAGGGGTGAACATCCAGATGTCTCAACTGCAGTCACCACTTCGGGGTGGCCTCTTCTTGATGAGTCAAGAGGAAAAGCCATTTTTGTGTTGCTAGGTGGTGGTGATTTACGAGATGACTATCATTCCCAATTCCCAAATTTGGAAGGCGCTACAATGTTCACGATGTCAGTCGCTAACACCCCAGAAGCGGCCATTTTCTCTAATACAAATCCTATTGAAGATGGAGATGAAATCCGAGCCTTAGTTGAAGCGGGATATATTGTTAGAAGCCGCGCTGATAGTGCTGGTAATGGTGAAGCAGACAATAATGACACCGCGCGCAGGGATGCAGCTATTGAAGTTGGAGCGCACACAATTGCAACAGATTACCCATCCGAAGTTGATGGATTTGAATACTGGGTTGAATTGAGTATTAGATGTAATCCTGTTTCTGCACCAGATGATTGTTCGGATGAAGATATCGAATGACTTAATCCTGCTTCCAAACAGGAGTCAAATGACTAAAATCATCTTCGACATATATTCCTATTTGAGTAGTGAACAATGGCTCATCATCGTGATACAATTCAAAGAATGCAAAACGACCTTTGGATTTTGGTCCGCCCTCAAATCGGGGTAGCCACCAGCCGAAATCAATCATGGATAGGGTTACAAGAGGTCATCTGATTACCCATCCAACAGGCATCTCATGCAAGGGTGTTTAGAGGATGTAGGGAATAATCTCAAGATGATTTATCTAAACTTTCATTGGGGTGGTAGTGATCAACCGTTTTCTGGCCTGCATTAGTATCGAAATTTGGGAGTACACCGTGTATGATTAGACGAAATCCCCCTAAAATGAACCAAAAAGCCATTTTCCATGCCCCTATTAAATGCGAAAAATACGAATTATTTGTGTCAGCAAGATGCCCCATAACTCACACACCACCATTTAGGTTTTGAATGCTTACCAAAACGAATGAATGGGCACCGACGCGTGAGAATCTCACTTGGTGTGAGCACCTTCAAGCGGCCCGAGAGGAATGATTCGAAAGGTATTGATGCTCTGGTGCGACCAGAAGTAGTGGGCCTTGATGTGATGCCAGTGGCATGTTTCCTTGACGCCAGACTGGTCAATCATACGTTCAACGAAGGCTTGTAAATTAGGATAATCGATGATTCTACGTAGATTACATTTGAAGTGCACCACGTACACCAAATCAAATCGAGCCAGTGTGGTGAAGAGACAAATATCTGCTTCAGTGAGTTGACCGGTTCCTTCTCCGACTAACCATTCTCTCCCGTTGAGATGAAGTTCCAACTCATCAAGGCGAGCGAAGAGTGCTATGACAGCTTCATCGTATGCTGATTGGGTTCTGGCAAATCCGGATTTGTAAACGCCATTGTTCACCGATTCGTAGTTTGCATCAATCATTGCATCAATCTCTTCACGTAATTCTGTAGGAGATAGTGAAGTTCCGTTACCAAAACCCGCTTTTGAAAACTCATCAAACATCCTGACAATTTCACGACTTTCGTTGTTCACAATTGTACTGTGGTGACGGTCCCACAACACGGGGACTGTCCCAATTCTACGACTATCGTTCCATCCAGAAAAGGCTCGGTTGTAAATGCCCTCAAGGCTGGATTCTCCGTTAACGGTATCAGCCGTTGCCCCTTCTTCTTCTGCATTGAACGACCAAGACCCGTTGTGGTCCATTCGCCAATCCACCACATCCATACTGATGTGATCTTCGAGGCCAAGCAATGTTCGGGCGATGAGGGTACGGTGGGCCCACGGGCACGCATGGGACACATAGAGGTGGTAGCGCTCGCTCTCAACGTCAAAGGTTCCATCGTTCTTGATGTGGTCACGAAATTCACTTGATTTACGAACGAATTTTCCTGAATCAAAGGCTTCTGTCCATGCCCCTGCCTGTTCATCTGTCGGCTTCATACAAAGACGAAAGCACCGTGTCTAATTAGG
>CAUZNH010000167.1:0-3639 GCA_963581345.1 Candidatus Thalassarchaeaceae archaeon
GTATCTCGGGGGTATTCACGATTATTGTCCCAATGTTCTGAGTTTGGGCGCAGTTCAGTCTCGGCAAATTCGTGAGCAAGGTCACGCAACATCTCTTCTTCTTCAGACAGAGAGAAGTCGACCATGATTAGGGGAGAGGCCATTCTGCCTTTACTATTGGCATTTATTCATATGTGGTTTCATGTTAGGCAAGGTAGTAAAGTAACGATATGAAAACCACATAGCAGCCAATTAAAATCCCACCTTCTTGGCGGTTAAATTTGAAATCAGTCCACATGAATACTAATGCAAGTGCTGTACAAAACAGGGTTGCGGGGAATATGAGTTGGTAGAATAGTTCAGTGTTGTAAACTGTAATTGGATTTACAAGTGCAGCCAATCCAACTGATAGAAGAGGGTCGGTGATGTTTGAGCCGATTAGAGTTCCAACAGCAACTCCAGTACTTTTCCGTGCTGCCAAAACCGCAACTGCTAGTTCTGGAACCGAGGTACCAACTGCTGCCAAGGTAGTTCCTACTACTGCAGATGGTACACCTAGTTGTACTGCAATATTAGCCGCAGATTCAACGACTCTTGCAGAAGCAAACATTGCAAGACCTAGACCGATAATTAACATCACGAAATATGTGGCCCCTGTCCAATTCATTTCAAATCCAGTTTCGGTACGTATGTCCTCAATCATTTCAAATTCTTCAGTCCGTATTTCGTCTCGGTGCTGGACTAGATATGTGATATAGAACACATATAGCAGACACAGCAATGCACCTTCAACACGATTCAAATCACCATCAATCAAAATTAACATTGATAGTAGTAGGACAGCAGCGAACATCATTGTACCATCTCGTTTGATCCAATCTGGTTTAACCTCCATCGGTTTGATAATCACAACGATTCCTAGAATCAATGTGATTTGTACTAAAACAGAACCATAGATGTTGCCAAGTGCAAAATCAGTAGCACAGTCGGCAGCACCTTGTACACAGGGATTTAGATGTGCTTCCCAAGCTGCCTGGGTTGAAATCAAAATTTCAGGAAGTGAAGTCCCTAGGGAGACAATTGTCAGCCCAATAATGATTTCAGCAATTCCAACACGGCGCGCCAATCCTTTTGCCCCCTCAACGAAGAAGTCTGCTGAAGTGATTAGTAGTCCGATTGCAAGAAGTAGAAGGAAACCGGTAACAGCCATTCCAGGGATACTGTTCTGACCAGCAGTAATTGTCTGTAAACCCATCATAGCAAGGAACAGTGAAGCGATTATCAGCACTTGATTCCACATAAAAAGGGAGAGAATCCCCCGCACTTTACTGTTCTTTTTAGGGTTACTAGGACTAACCTCTTTGGTAGTCCCTCCAGTCTGCTCAAGGTCACTCTCTTCACCCTCGGACATGGCTCAGACCTATCCTGCGCTAACACCATTACCACAATACACTATCGCCTAAACTTTATCTAATTTGAACAGAGATTTCGGAGGTGTTGAACCACTAAGTCAACATCAGGGATGCTGTGGTCTTCGAGTGTCGGCGAAAATGGTACCGGAGTATCCAATGCCCCGACTATTATTGGGGCTGCCTCAAGATGGTAGAATGCTTCTTCTTGTATGCGGCTTGAAATCGTGTGACCAAATCCACCAGTGTATTGCGCCTCTTGTAATACGATGAAACGCCCAGTTTTCTTGACCGATTGTACGCAAGTAGTAGCATCAAAAGGTAAGATTGTTCTTAGGTCAACAATTTCAATTTCAATTCCATCTGCGGCTAATATTTGTGCTGCTTTTAGAGCCACGTGAACCATCGCCCCATAGGTGATGATGGTTGCATTTTCACCACCTCGTACGATGTTGGCCTTACCGATTTTGAATTGTCCTGAGTCAGAATCAAGGTGTTTGAGCACACTATCTTTGTCTAGCATTTGATTTATGTTGTCACCCCAACCAGTCAATCCACCTCTGAGTCCATACATTCCAATGTGTTCAAGGAACACGACAGGATCCGGAAGTGCTGCTGCTTCAACTAGCATATCGTAGGCGTCTTGAGGCGTTGATGGGAACAGAATTGTCAGTCCGGGGTCATTGGTGAACCAAGATTCAATCATGTTTGCATGGAAAGGTCCAGAGCGAGTTTTGCCGCCAAGTGGAATCCTAACTACGAGTGGGACATCAGCGCCCCATCGCCATCGCAGTTGGGCGGCGTTGTTAATCAGTGGATTCATCGCCAAGGCCGCAAATCCGCCAAACTGTATCTCAGCCACCGGCCGCATTCCAGCCAAAGCAGCGCCGGTGGCTGCATGAATGATAATCGCCTCAGACAGAGGCATATCAAGCAATAGATCACCATGGCCTTTAGCTTTCAGAGGCAAATTCATGCCAAAAGCGCCAGCAAGTTCCATATCTTCACCCATGAAAATGGTTCGGCTACCCCAACGCTCAGCAATTGCTACCATACCTTGCTGAATTGCTCGGCTGAAAGAAGATGAGCCTGTTTCAGAGGAAAACTCAACATAAGTTTCACCAGAAGAGACGGTATTTTCTAGTGGTTCTTCCCCTGCTCCTCCGGCTAACCTTGAGAGTTGGTCTGCGTGGCTGTCAGAGTCATGAAAACTGGTTATCCCAGTGGTGACACTTTCCCCTTCAGGCCATGGCATGTCGTCTAGCGTTTTGCGTGCGTCATCAACATTGGTCTTCTCTTCTTGTTCAATGCGCTCCAGTTCTTCACCTTCAACTCCAAGTTTCTTGAGTAAAGAGCGATGGTTGGGCAGAGGGTCTTTCGCCTCCCAATAGTCTAGCAATTCACGGTTTACATATCCTGGGGGATTACCACTTTCTGCCCCTAGGTATAGGTCATCATGATGGTGTGCGTGGCCACAGCCGCGCATTGTTTCAACGTGAATGAGAGTTGGGCCACCACCTGTTAGTGCGAATTCTCTAGCGGTGGCGGTGGAAGCATAGAACGCGGCTGGGTCTGAACCATCAATTGTCCAAGAAGGCAGTCCAACTGCCTTACCTTTGTCAGCCCACAATTCAGCATTGTTCTGAGCCGATGGAAACGTGTCCAATGCAATCTGATTGTTTTGAATCATGTATGCTATTGGTAATCCTCTAGCACCAGCAAAATTGATCGCTTCCCAAAACTCACCGCTGCTTGAACAGCCTTCACCAACTGGTGCTAGTTGAAATCGGTCTAATCCCATTCGTTGGCTAGCAAGTGCGATTCCCGTAGTAGTGGCTGAGGCAATTGGTAGAGGAGCGGTTGGTGGTAGAACCCCAATCGGCCAATTGCCAATATGCAAATCACGTCCACCTGCATTGTCATGGCCTCCACTCATCAAGGATTGTGATTTTCCTATCTGAGCGGCAAAAATCTCTGCTGGAGTTTGTCCCATGGCTAGAGCAAGACCTACATCGCGAATCATTGGTGCGACAATATCGCCAGCGTGGCGTTGGCCAGATGGCTGGTCTATTGCACGATTCAATGCACTAACACAAGCAACCACTGCTTCTTGCCAAGTTGAGCGGAAACCCTTGCCACCAAATTTGCTACCATCTGGTGTCTCAAGTCCATCCATAAATAGGTCTTTGAGGTGATTGTCAAGGTTTCGAGTGCGTTGCATCCACCGTTGCCAATCAAGCCGCTGTTCAAC
>CAUZNH010000168.1:0-3631 GCA_963581345.1 Candidatus Thalassarchaeaceae archaeon
GATGTTCATGCACATCTCAGCGATATTTGGTCTGCTTTGTGCCCTAGGTGGTCTACGTTTACCTATGGTGCTCATGGATAATGAGAGCAGTAATCTTCTCATCGGTTCGCATACCATTCTTTTGGTACTTGGTAGCGTCTACACATTTCTCTGTGTTAAATCATTTATTTGGATTCGCAAACAACGCGAAGCTGCTGAAGCATAGAACCATACAGTAATTACCACAAATTACTGGTGTTGGTCATCTCTTCTGAGAGATTCCAAAGTTTGGATCATAAAATGTCAATGCGCGGGTAAGCCCGATTCACCAGATTCCGGTTGTATCGGTCATTTGTTCAGATAGTTGCCAAAGTTTGGCAGCATCTTCGTCATTTTTTGCAGCCTTTGACAACTTTCCTAGCTTGCAATTGTATAGATAATCGCCGTTATGCTTGCGTGCCGCCTCAGATGTGGCTAACCATACAATTGTTTCAGCACCTTTGCTATCACGGCGCTGAAACGGCCAAGACAAGAGCATCAACAATCGGCCGATTAAGCCATTGTTCCTAGAAAAACCAGTATTAACAAATCCTGGGTGAATACAATTTGATGTAACTTGAGTCCCATCCAATTTGCGTGCCAATTCCTTGGTGAATAGAATATTTGCCAACTTTGATTGACAGTATGTAGACCAACCACCCATACTTCCTCGTTTATCATATTGTAAATTGTCCCACCTCATTTTGCCCGGTCTGTGTGCTTCACTCGCAGTAGAAATTACATGCCCTCGTGGAGATGCAATTAGTTGGTCTTTGAGAAGGCTAGTAAGCAAAAAGTAGGCATTGTGATTGAGGGCCCAAGTACGCTCAAACCCTGCTGATGTCTTGATATTCTTAGTGAAAATCGCACCAGCATTATTGACTAATACGTCAAGTTGTGAATGCTGATTCTTGACACGCTCTGCAAGAGAGTGGATTTCATCCTGCTCTAGTAAGTTACAGACTTCACCTGAAATAGGGCCACATCCATCAATGGCTTTAGCCTCTGAAATTACTTCATCAATCCTTGATTGGTCGCGACCAACCACGATCATAGTAGCACCAGATGGCGCTATTCCATGGACCACTTTTCTGCCGATACCTCGGGTCGCGCCAGTTATCAGCACCACTTTGCCATCCATATTGGCAACGCCTGCACCAGTGTTGGTTCCCTTAACCATGAACATGGCCTGCTGGAGGGGGTTAAAACCATGTGTTGCGAGCGACCCGCCGAGAATGATAGGATGGGACTGAGAGTTCACGATACTCGTCGCCGAAAGAAAGTTGATTTCACGACTATTGAACCTGGTAAAGTTCGGATGTATGTCTGTGGAATAACGCCTTATTCACCTTCACATCTTGGCCACGCTCGCTGTTATGTTTCCTTTGATATTATTCATCGCTGGCTAGAAGCGAAAGGATACGATGTGACTTATGTTCAGAACTTCACTGATGTTGATGATAAAATAATCAATATCGCTAACGAGGAAGGTATTGACTTCACTGAAGTAGCTGAGCGCAATATTGAAGATTATTTTTCTGCGATGGATGCGATGAATGTACTACGCGCTGACCATTATCCGAGAGTTACTGAAACCATAGACGGGATCATCTCAATGGTTGAAACCCTAATTGACAAAGAACACGCTTACATCGGTGACGATGGAGTCTATTTCCATGTAGAGTCAGCACCTGAAAAGTATGGGCTTTTGACAGGACAGAACATTGAGGCTGTTCGGGCAGGAGCAAGTGGCAGAGTCGGTGGCACTGGAAGTGGAAAACGGGACCACAAGGATTTCGCATTGTGGAAACTTGCTAAACCTGGAGAACCACAATGGCCAAGCCCATGGGGAGCGGGTAGGCCTGGGTGGCACATTGAATGCAGTGCCATGAGTTTGCAGTTCTTCGGAGAACAATTTGATATCCATGGCGGTGGAGAAGATTTGCGGTTCCCGCACCACGAGGCGGAAATATTCCAATCAGAATGTTGTACTGGAATCTCACCTCTAGTTCACCACTGGATGCACAACGGTTTTGTCAATGTAGATGGTGAGAAAATGTCGAAATCTCTCGGCAATTTCTGGACAATTACCGATGCATTACAGAACTTTGAGCCATTAGTAATACGCCATGCGCTTCTCAATGCGCACTACCGTAATCCAATAGATTTGTCAGAGCAATTTCTTGAGGATGGAAAGCGAAGTCAAGCAAAACTTGAGGATGCTTATCATGATGCATTAACCGTATGGGATGAGGTCAAGCATAACCAAATTGTCAAATTACCACGACCTGAACTTGGAGGCGATGGGTTGGCTAACACGTTAGGTATGCTCGAAAAGTTAGGCGAACAATGTGCAGTGGCGATGGACGACGATTTCAACACCCGTGAAGCACTTGCGAGGATTAACGCCGCTATTCGTGAGATTTCAAAGATGCTAAACTCGGGACTTCAAGATGATGACCGTGTAGCATTTGGATATTACGCAGTTGAGTGGTTAGAAGAATTCGCAGGCAAAGCACTTGGACTTCTGCCAACTCGTGAGCAAGCATTGATGGGACCACCTGATGACCCACGCAGGACTGAATTGGCACCTAAAGTTGGAGAGTTACTCATCAAAAGAGCAGCGGCTAGAGATGCAAAGGATTGGCCAGCCGCTGATGCTATCCGAGACGAATTAGCGGCGCTTGGAGTCACGGTTCAAGATACTGCAGATGGACCGGTTTGGAAAATCATTGATTGATATTTATCAAGAAGGTTTGCGATTTGCAACCAACATCCAAAGCGAAGCAGCAGAACCTAGTAGCACTGCCAATGCAACGAACATCATTATCCAATAAAGGGGTGAACTTGGGTCAAGAAGAGACGAAAAGGTATCACTCTCTGGGTCTGTGAAATCGGTATCATCTTGGACGCACGCCATCTCAGTGCACACCCACTGTTCTTCTACGCACACACAGGTATTGCACCCATCGTCTGTCAGTTTTGTGTCATCCCCATTGCACTGGGCCACCACTCCATCGCCACCGTCATCATCGCCACCACCATCATCAGGAGGGTTTTGGACAACAGGGTCTGTGTCTGGAGGTATGAAAGTATCACTGCGGTTACCATTGGCATCAAAATCAATATCGTAGTATCGCGTGTAAAGGTCAATTGTCCCTTTGCTGTTGAAAGGAGTTGAGCGATTTAACACATCGAAATAACGGTCATCGCCATAGGTGAAAATTGGGTCAAGAGGTATTTCACCTAATGTTGAATATGATTGGTCAAGCCATGAGTTGAACTCTTCCCATGTACGGGTGTTTTTACCCCACTCATCAAACATTTCTTGTCGGTCATAACGCATCGCTTTTGTCAGAGTTTCTTCAAGTGAAGAGAACGACTGTGCACCATCTTCCATACTATCATAGGTGATGTCAACGGCCTTTTGGAAGCCGTCACCATTGACCAATTCGTGGTCTTGGCCGTTGATAGATTGCATCATGTCAACATCACCAAAGACTGCTAATCCACCAACAGTGACTAATCTGATATCTGGGTCAATGGCTTCTATCATTGTGCGATATGGGTCTTCTGCAATATTGTCAACAACTAGGAAATCAGCTTCTAATCC
>CAUZNH010000169.1:0-3614 GCA_963581345.1 Candidatus Thalassarchaeaceae archaeon
AGCGTGTAAGGCTAGAGTTTCTTCCACCAGTTGTTCTTCGCCAAGAGCCCAGCGTGCCTGAACAGCCCAAACCACTTCACTGCGAGAGTAGTTCTCTCCTTCGCCCCTAAATGGTGTTCCTTCATTCTCAAGGTAAGGGTCATCAATTTGATACATTCCTGCAGATATTGTTAGGTTGGTTGGTGTTTCTGATGAACCCCAGTGGATTGTGCAATCACTATTCTCTATTAATGGAGTAGCGCCGCTATTGACCGTCCAGCGGATGGAAAGAGTTTGGTCAATTGAAATGTTATCCGGTAAATTCCCACCCGTGAAATCAATACGTTGTTTTACTTCAGAAAGTGTAATCCCGCCACTATTAATTTGGTCTAATTCGGTACCATCAATGAACAGGAAGAGGTCAATATCAACCTGGGCATTACCACTTGCCCAAAGTGAGAAATTCCAATCTTCACTTCCAATTGGAGCATCACGAACGAAACTAGGAGTGGTAAGAGTCGGACCATCGGATGAAAAAGAACCAAAACCCAAGGGGAAATTATGAGTGTAAATCTCGGCCCGCTCAACGAGTTCAGGAGAGAGTGTGTCTTGGCTATACGCGAATAACCTAGTCATGCGCATTTCAGGTTCATAATCCACATCCGGAGGAAGAACATCCTCCTGAGCAATAGCCAATGGTAAGGCAAGGGTTGACAATACCAAAATGAGGCTGATAACAATGATTTTCTTCATTTTTCACTCCTCCTCATTAGTTCGGTTTGATGGGATAGTGGAGATTTTATCTTTTCTACTTGGATAGAAGACTAACAATATCCCGAGAAGAAATAGTAGTGGCGTTATGAAAACAGCCACGATATCAATACTGAATGTTTCGAAAGCCATATCCCACAGTGGCACATTGACAGGCAGAAATAGAAAGATGAAAGCGACTCCAACCCAGTTGCGCCCCCTCATAGTTTGAGGTGCGGGGGCTACCAAACATCAAGCCTCCCATAGACGCGGTTAAGTCTAAGTTGTCGGTCGGCGGGCTACGCGTTCGTGATGTAGGGGTAGCATCAGAGGTTTCCAACCTCTTCGCCCGGGTTCAAATCCCGGCGAGCGCACCACAATTTCAAAACATGTTTTCTTTAATTGCGCCACCAACCTTTGGTTAGTGGCGGATTAGATTGAGTGAATTACTCAAGCGTCGCCTTCAACACGAGGTGCTAGGAAATATACAACCTTAGCACCGCCATCAGCGAATTCAAATTCCAAACGAAGCGGATAGTTTTCGCCAAACCTTACTGTGATTTTGTCAACAGTAGACTCAATTCGTTTTGCCAAAGGGAGTAGATATTGTAAACTATACTGGCTCTTGACAGGGCTATCACAATTTAATTCCAGCAATTCACCAGCATCATAACTCACGTTGACAGCATCGGATTCGCCAGTTACATTGACACTGAACCGATTCTGATCAATCGAAAATGTGACCAAGTCACCAACCTGTTCTGCTGCCTTCAAAGCGCGGGCAAATTTAGCACCAGAAAGGCTGACGGAGATATCGGTATCAAGTTCAGGGACATTTGGTTCTTGCATATTTTGACGGTCAAGAGGGCGAATCGTGCGCTCAATTTCGCCGACTTGGAATTCGACTTTACCAACGCTATCATCGTAGTCAATAACAATCAAATCACCGGCGCCAGCAAGTTGTACTAGTTTGGATATTTTTGACAATTCTAATCCAAGAACGGATTCATTTACATCATATGATTCAAAAGCCGCAGAATCAACTTCCAGCTGAATCATTGCTACATGGCTTGGGTCTACGACCTTCACCACGAGTTTATCTTCTTCAAAATTGAAGCGTGCTTCTTCTACCAAAGTTGACAAAATGTCAACTACCATTCTGAAGGTTTCTTGACGGGCTGTTATGTTCATCATGTCGGTCCAATACCCCTGCGATGTATCGTGTCTTCAAGGAGGGCTCAAAAGGCTTCGCTATGCGAAGGGTCTCAAAATTGACCCAGTTACGACTCAAAAACCACTCTAATTGCGTTGCGCGTCTCGCTCTGCAGGCGGGTGGTCAATTCGCAAAACATCAACATCTATTGTTCGCTTGTCGCTCTGCATGAGTTCTTGGCATCGTCCCATAATATCTTCATTCATTTCGCCAGCGAATGAAAAGAGAGGCGCAAACCTTTCCTCATCTCTGTCACGGTCGTCCATGTTTTCTCTGTGGTGTCTATCACGTGAAGGTTGGGGATTAACCACTTCGGTGCCGCGTGGGCTAACCCGAATCACAGTAGTTGAGCCATCCTCACTAGTTCGAATAATTTCGTACTCAACCCAGTCACCGCGGGTACGAGTAATGATGATTGTTCCATCATCAAGAATTTCAAGATCCAACGCTGCCATTTCTTCTCTAACTCGTTCGTGCTCAACCCGGTCAGTTTGGTTTTGTTCAACCTCATCAGTTGTGTTCCAACCGTGATTTCTTAAGAATAGGGAAAATTCTTCCTCGGTAATGACCTCCTCTGTTACTGTGCCATCGGAATCAACAATTCGAATTACATATTCACCAGATGCGATTCTTGATACTGCAATGTTATCAGGTAAATGCCAGTCAACATCGGTGTTTGTATTGTCTGAATTATTGTCAGTTGAATCGTTATTTCCATTATTATCTGCTTGCCTTCCTGTAGCTGCATGACTGTCTCTAAGTGGAGTGTCTGAATTCATATCCCAGTCTCCTCGCTCAATTACAACGTTCTTCATTTCTTTACATCGCTCTAACCAAGCAGATTCACTTTTGTCTAGAGTTGAATCAGTCTTCTTTTTGTCGCTGTTTACGGCGTCATTACCGCTATCACCAGCAGCAGCGCTATCATTCATCTCAAGCGATGACATAGATGCCATGCCGCCCAAAACCAGTAGCATTACCAAAAGGATGCTTAGTGCGCCGTTTAATCGAATTCCTGTTCCTGAAGCCATGTTGACCAATTGTTGAGAGGTGGGGCCCCCTTCAAAACTTTGCGCAAACGAATCTGACCCCTATGGGGGTCAAATTATGTTGATTGGGATTGGTTTCTCAACCTTGGTATTTCATCCAATGGTTGGTATTCTGATCTCTATACCACCATGTCTCTGAGTTGGGGGGGTGTTCAAGATATTCATATCCATCCGATTGTGTTTTCCCAACTTGTGATGGGTGTGGAGTAGACGTCATTGCAGGTGCACCTGAGATCGGGTGACCTACACCGGCACCTCTAGTTGGCATCCCTGCCCCAGTAAATTCGAGGTTACTTCGTGGTTCGTTGAATAGTGATTCGTGTCCTTCATTATCGTCGTCATCTTTTCCTCGGCGCATGATTGTGATTGCGGCAATTAATACAACAACTCCTACAACACCAATGATTCCACCTATCATTATTGGTGAAGTGACTATTCCGCCTGCTAATCCAGCTGCAGGTTTTTCACATCCAGTACTGTCAATTTCAGTACCTGATGGTGTGTCTAAACAATCGTCGTTTTCATTTGCAATTCCGTCTGCATCATTATCAAGAAGTGTATCGCATCCATCGGCAGTTTGGTCATTATCAATGTCAATATTGTCATCAAATCCAGCGCATTTG
>CAUZNH010000170.1:0-3608 GCA_963581345.1 Candidatus Thalassarchaeaceae archaeon
TACTAGAAAGCCCGCCTGCACCATTATCTGTTGTGACTTGGAGAAGACCGTCGTCCCTAGCTTTAAGCAGCATATCAACCATCTTTTTCTGGGTAATTGGGTCACCAATTTGAACTGCTGAAGATGGAGATTCTTCAGTTAGTTCTAGGCTAGAGAAAGTCGCACCATGTATTCCATCGCTACCAACACGCCCGCCAACCATGTAGATGACATCACCTGGGCTGGGGGTCTTGTCGTGGCTTTCCCTACCATCTGCTAAACGACGTGGCATTATCCCAACTGTACCACAATACACGAGTGGTTTTCCGAGATATCTCTCATCAAACACTATCGCACCATTCACTGTTGGAATCCCTGATTCATTACCACCAGAACGAACCCCTGCATGAACACCGCGAAATACCCTACTTGGGTGAAACAATCCCTCTGGTATTTCGCCTTCATAATTTGGTGGACCAAAACAGAATACGTCTGTATTTGCGATCGGGCGGGCCCCCAATCCTGTTCCTAAAATATCTCTATTTACTCCTACAATACCCGTCATTGCCCCACCAAATGGATCTAATGCGCTTGGAGAATTATGAGTTTCAGCCTTAATACAAAGACTCCAATCAGGATTCCACTCTATTACTCCAGAATTATCATGGAATAGGCTGAGGAGCCAATCAACTTTCTTGGCAATGTCAAAAGTGGGTTTCATGATGTGGGTCTTGAATAAAGAATCAATGTAAGAATCTTCTCCTGTTTCAGTATCTATGTGATGAATCTTTGCTGAGAATATTTTGTGCTTGCAATGTTCTGACCAAGTCTGAGCTAGACACTCTAATTCCACATCTGTTGGCGCTACTGGAGGCAATCCAACTTTCTCCCTTGTTGCTCTCACTGTTGGGTTTCGGAAGTGTGCTTGAATTGTTTGCATTTCTTCCAAATTAAGAGCAAGTAAGCCCTTTTCACTAATTTCAATCAAAGTATTATCTTCAACCTCTAAGTCAATAGTTGCTGGTTTACCAAAAACATTCACTGGTGGTTCTGGGAAATCAAGTGATGGCCACTGGTTATTTGCGCATGATGATTTATCAGATATTACCGCTCTCTCAATCATTGGATTGTGTAGTTGATTTGCAAGCCATTGAAGGTCGACATCATCAGGAAGCCCATAAAATGTGTAAGTCATGGTAGTGGATACTTCTGCATCATTTGATTCGGAAGGAAAAAGGGTCTTCAAACCGTCAAGGCCTGCTTGCGCCGCATTATCTGTAACCCCTGGTTTGAACCCGATTTGTATTGCAGCGTCTGGTTTTTGGGAGAAAATATTAGAGTCATTTAAGATATGCTGATTGACCACACCATACTCAATTATTGGGTCGCAAAACAAATCAGATATCATCTTCTGGTGGTGTGTTTCGTTGAAATTTCCCTTCACAAGATAACCTGTAATTGAACGTACTTCTGAAATTTCTAAACCATGATCAGAAGACAATTGCCGGCGGATAGATTCCCCCCTAGTATCCTTCAACCCCGTAAGAGATTTTGGGGTCACTTCAACTCTTTGGGGTTGTGATGCTGTTATCTCGAACACCTCTTCTGATTGTGCCGTCTTGCCGACCGTCCATCAATGAAGCGGCTGTCAGCCCTAAGGGCTGATATGTTCTAAAGCACTTTTTTCAAGTACTGACCTGTAAAAGAATTGGGGTTAGTAGTAATTTCTTCTGGCGTCCCAATTGCGACAACATCGCCACCACCATCACCGCCATCTGGGCCTAAATCTATTACCCAATCAGCACTTTTAATGACATCAAGATGGTGTTCAATAACAATGACTGTGTGCCCATTTGAGCGAATTCTCAACAAAACATCAATTAATTGTTCAATATCTGAGAGCGCAAGACCAGTTGTGGGCTCATCAAGAATGTAGACTGTGTGGCTAGTTGTGGGGCGATGCAATTGAGTTGCTAATTTGACTCTTTGAGCTTCCCCCCCAGACAATGTTGTGGCTGGTTGGCCAAGACGAATATAACCCAAACCCACATCTTGTAGTGTTTTGAGAATACGATGAAGTTTTTTGTGACTTAGGAAGAATTCGCATGCCTCATGGACCGTCATATCCAGTACGTCTGAGATTGTCTTCTGTTTCCAAGTTACTTCCAACGTTTCTCGTGTGTATCGTGAACCTTCGCACACTTCACAAGTTACCCAAACATCAGCAAGGAAATGCATTTCCATTTTCACCGAACCTGCACCCGCACATGATTCACACCTTCCACCCCTTACATTGAAGGAAAATTGGCCTGGTTTGTAGCCTCGTTGTTTCGCTAATGGTGTAGTTGTAAACAACTTTCTAATTTCATCAAATCCCTTCGTATAAGTTACAGTGTTGGACCGCGGGGTGCGGCCAATTGGTGATTGATTGATGACGATAACCTTGTCAATATCATCAAATCCAGACACGCTACCATGTTTACCAGGGATACTATCACTGCCATTCAATTCGTGCAACAAAACAGGTGCAAGAATATCAGAAACTAAGGTTGACTTTCCTGAACCTGAAACACCTGTAACTGCAACCATACAACCAAGAGGAAAATTGACATTTATTCGCCGTAAATTATTCGCCTCTGCACCAACAACTTTCAACCACTCTCCGTTAGGTTTCACCCTTGAAGTTGGTACAGCAATCTTGCGCCTACCCGCTAGATATGCACCTGTCACGCTTTCTTCATGTTCAAGTAAATCCTCTAATGGGCCACTAACAAGAAGGCGGCCCCCTTCTCGCCCAGCACCTGGCCCAAGATCAACTAGCCAATCTGCTTGACGAAGCGTTTCTTCATCGTGTTCAATAACTAGTAGTGTGTTTCCTATTTCACACAATTCTCGAAGGGTTGAGAGGAGACGTTGATTATCACGCGCGTGCAAGCCAATACTTGGCTCATCAAGGACATAAGTTACTCCCGTCAAACGTGTGCCAATTTGTGAAGCAAGCCTAATTCTTTGACTCTCACCACCTGAAAGAGTGTTTGAGCGGCGGTCTAACGTCAGATATTCAAGTCCCACTAAAGCAAGAAATTTTATTCTTGATTCTATTTCTTTGAGTAATTCACGAGCAATGAAAAGGTCTCTTTCACCTAATTTTTCTGATTTGCTAACTGAGCCGCTTGTTGATGGTTTTCGAGCCAACTTTGACCAGATTTCTTGTTCTGAATTACCAAGTCGCCAGCGTTGTAATATTGCTAATGATTCTAGTACTGTTGATTGAGAGAGATCTGGTAAAGATAAGCCACCAACAGTAACAGCCCTTACTGCTGGATTCAATTTTTGGCCACCACATTCAACACATGGCTGGTCAATCATGTATGATTGTAGGCGGTTGCGATTACGTTCACTATCTGTATCTCGATAAGTTCGCATTAATCGTTTATACACCCCTTCCCATGGTTTCTCCATTTGGTAAACTGAACCCTTTTCACTTTCAAATTTGAATGTGATTTCTGTTGAACCAGAGCCATTTAAGATGATATCTTTTGCGTCATCATCTAATTGAGAAAAGGGAATATCTGATTTAAAACCATATTTTTCAGCCACCTGACACATTTGATTACGATACCAGCCAG
>CAUZNH010000171.1:0-3607 GCA_963581345.1 Candidatus Thalassarchaeaceae archaeon
CAATGGCGGTTACTGAGCGCCCGTATCAAGAGATTAGGTGGCAAATTTGATGAAGCAAACAAAGAGGAGCAGTTAGTTTTAGAAGAAGCAGATCCAACTCTAGCATCAAAAATCCGGCTAAATCGTTTAATCCTTGGATTAGAAGATAGGCTACCTGGTACAACGGAAGAAAAAACCCGTGACGCTGTTGAAAAGGGGATTTCAGAAGTAGACCTCTCGGCTCTGACTGCAAATAATCGCAAAGCGGCTTTAGTCACAATTGCTGCAATACGCCATTCACTGGCTTTAGAAGCTGGAGATCCTGGAGTGGCAGCAAAAATACGTACTGATTTAGCAACTACTGCAAGCCCACATGACCCATTAATTGAGGAAATGTCTGCCCGTGCAGCCTTGGTCTTTGGAGGTGACCTAACTAGGGTAAGGAGCCTTATTTCAAGAACCAGTAACCCACTCAGAAGATGCGCACTTGGACTTCTCTTGGTCAACCACGCTCACCAACAAAATGACTCCAATATTGCTGAAATATTGGCTACAGTTGAACATCCACCTGATATGGGCACGACTACCGCTAGACGTCTATCAGCACAACACTGGTACTGGCGTGGATTAGTTGATTCTGGCCAGAGAGTAAAATGTTGGCAAGAGGCATTGCATCGTTTTGGCATGGCTGAATGCGCGAATGCTTACATCCAATTACAACACAAACTGCATGATGCTATCCGCCTTATCTAATAGATTCTAATATTGTCTTAGATTCACCAGTTCTCATCATCTAAATTGAGACCAGCCGTCCAATCAACGTCAGCACCACTTCCTGCCCCACTACCTCCACCAACTGCCGCCATGGGTGAAACCCCTAACAATTCTCTCTCAACTTCATGAGTATTTGACCTAACTGAACGCACCTGAATTAGTTTCTCTTCCTTCGCTGCGCGCTTTCGCTTCTTACGTTTTGAGCGTAGGTAAAATAATAAGAAAATGACCACCAAAAGACCAATCAAATATGGTAATAACTCTTGAATTAAAAAGCCGTAGCCAACTGTGAATTGGAGACTGATTTCATCGCTTTGACCAAAATCACAATTGTTAGTATCTTCACCAACACAGAGCGGCACGCGATACAAAATATGCTGGCGATTGCCATCAACGGTATCCTGCTCGTCTCTGCCTAATGATGAGGTGAACTCCAACTCCAAACCTGTTGGCATAGTTAACTCAATAACCACTGCAGGACGGATATCCAAATCGTGGTCATTGTTTGAGTTACCATCCATATCAGAGTCCGTTCCACTATCAATATCCTCCACCATGAATAGTGGTGAAACATCTTCAATTACTGGCTCAGGAGGTAATGTAATAACCCCATCAGATTCCTTTGCATTTCTAATATCTAATACATCTAACATTCCGTTCATTAATGATGGGATTGCACCCTGTATTGAGGCTGTTTTGATAGTGATTCCACCATCAAGATATTTTGCTCTGATTATGGTTTTATCTAATTGAAGTGTGAATTTTATTGGTTTGTCATCATTAATAATGCCGTTATACGGTCTTTCCATCCTATCAACTGAAGCCGAAAAGTGAAGGCTGGAAAGGTCAACAGTCAATTGATCATCAGATTGTTGCATACTGGACATTTCATCATTCAACATATTAGCAAGCGAATTTGCAAATGCTTGCAAACCATCATTTGAAAGTTCAAGCTGATGTATTTCGTTTCCTAAAGGGACATCAATTGTTTTTCCAACCAATCCATTTAGACCGCCATCCTGCTCATCACCGTATGCAACTATGTGGCGGATTAAATCTGAAGGAATTGTTTTGATATCTACGCCATAATCATCAATCAAAACTTGTGGGACTTCAATTCTATACAACTCAATTGAAACCTCTCCTTCTACAACCAGTTCAATTTCTTGACTCCACTCATGTATCTCAAATTCTGGCAGATTGAGCGAAGCATGAATTTGGATACATGAACGCCACTCAGATTTACAAATTAAATCGGGACTTGAATCACTACATACTGCTGAAACATCACAAATGGGATCACTCCATCGACGATGATACGGATTAGGTCCCGTTATCGCCAAAGGAACATCCCCCCCACCTTCACTTGAAGCTGTAAGAGTGATTGAACGTGGGTCGCCAACATCAGAAGCAATCCAATCAGGCAGCAAAACCGTGACTTCAATTTCAGTTGGTGGTAACCAATCTGGAAGGCTCTCGGAAATAAACGAAGTGTCCAACTGATGTTGATATACAAGCACAGAAAGTAATGCAGAAATGTCTTCTTGGGGTATTGAAGTGACATTTTCTAGCCCCGATTTCCCTGAAATAAGAGTGATCAGTTTCTCTAGAGGGTCGGCTGAAAATGGTTCGCTTGAAGTGACCATAGTGACAGGAAAAGACCCATCCATCGCACTACTTCCACTCAGACAATGGGTGACTGGCACCAGTTCAGCACAAGTAAAACTGGGCGTGTGAGTGAAATTCAATCCTCCCGAAGCATCTGGTTGTTTCCAAGTTACAGGGTTCATCGCGATTTCTGTTTCAGAAGCGCTCAAAACTGCTGACTCAAGGTCTCCTAATGGAATCATATCAGAAAAATCGTCCAAACTTAGTAACCCATATTCATGAGCCATCCGGATTCCATCACTAGTAATCCAAGGCAATTCGATATTACCATTGCCAAGAGAAAATCCCCAATCATCTAATACTGATTTTGGTAGATAATGAATATCCATTTCAGCACTAAGACTGCTATGTGTTGCATCTCTAAGATCAACCTCTGCATATATTGAAATCCCATGGTCTACATTTTGGTCAATAGAAACGGAATTAGTTGTGCCGTTTCGAAAAATGCTAGTGATTGAAGCATTTGTCAGTGTATTTCCATCCCCTAGAACACTAAAACCATCAGTAACCCATGAACCAGAATTGTACTGAACACTTCCTTGCTGATGGGGAACTAAAGTACCACCTCCACCAACTGATGAGAATGTAGCGTAATTTGGTGGGATTAGCTCAAATGTAGAGCGATGCCCTGCTCTAGAAACTAAAGTGAAGTTGGAGGTCACTGATGCACCCATCGTAAGCAATCCTTGGAATGCTCTTTCCACATCAATTGTTGAACCGGTAACCCCTAGAATGTCTGAGTCAACTTGGATTTGTGCTACCGACCGTAAGCACAATGGTGGATGGAATGCATTATTGGGCAATCCTAGAACTTCGTCTATTGAATCTTCATTCATATCGTCAGTACATTGGATATTCTGACCCTCAATCGTCACCTGATTGACGATTTGGCTCTCTACTTCAGCAGAGCCACCATAGGTGTCATTGACTAAATTTTCAACTGCACCTGAAAACTCATTGAGAATGAGTTGTCGCACCTGTAAACCTGAGTTAGTAGTATAACCGAGATAATTACGAATGTAATCTACAGGTGCGCCGCTGTTATTCCCATCAAAACCGCCCCCTAAATCCATATCTTGAAGACCAATGGCTGCACGATTAAATTCATGCATTTCCCATTCAAGAGTCATGGTGATAGATGTTGTATTGTGCATCTCAAACAGATAATTAGAACGCACCCATTCGT
>CAUZNH010000172.1:0-3589 GCA_963581345.1 Candidatus Thalassarchaeaceae archaeon
GCCAATCTATTCATCTTCTCCAACCTCCCAAGTGCGAACTGGAATCATTGAGTCGCTAGCGATTTCAAAGCCAATTTCATCTGCCGATTCTCCGGTGGCGGCTGACAATAAATCTTCAAGGCTAGGGAGCACCGTTTGAAGTAGACTAATTCTGCCGCCTTCCCCTTCAATTGCTTGCAGAACATCGTGTTTTTCGTCGCCGGTCCAGCCATGATTTCTATGTAATGTGAATCGCCACTCTTCTCCATGCCATGGTTCAATCATTTCCATTGTTACTCCTGTGCCAAATGACCCTGCAGATGGCGGACACCATCCATTTCCAGCGACTAGTAGTGAAGGTGAGCATCCAAGTGCCTTTTCCACTTCATTCAATGAGCCGTAAGCAACCATTTGCCCGCGGTGTAGAATCGCTAATGAATCTACAAATAATTCCATTTCTTGCAGGTTGTGACTACTGACAATAATGGCTACACCACTATCAGCAAGATTGCGCAGAAGTCGTCGGAAAGCTGCCTGCGCAACTGGATCAAGTCCGTTCATAGGTTCATCCAAGAGCAAAATATCCGGTGAGCCGAGTAGGGCACAGGCAAGTGAAAGTCGTTGCCGCATTCCTTGGCTCATATTATCCAAAGGGGTGTCCATTCGACTACGCATGCCAACTAATTCCAGCAGTTCCTCGGCTGTTTGTTTCTCACCTCGCATGGTTACAATCCGTTGGAGTGCTTCACGTGGTGTACTAGTGCCAGACCAATTGACTCTCTCAGGCATTAGTCCGATGTGCCGCTGAGCGTTAGCCCAACCTAACATTTCTCTGTCTTGACCTACAAGACGAATATCTCCAGTATCATGTCTGTGAAGGCCAGCAATTGTGTGTAAAAGTGTAGTTTTCCCAGCACCGTTTGGCCCGATAAGGCCCAAAATTGAGCCAGGATGGACTTCTAAGTTGACCTTGTGAATACCTGCTCCGAGTCTTTTCTTCCAAGGCTTGGGCCAGTTTGGTACACGATAGCGAAAAGTGATTTCTGAGAGTTGTAGCACGGGCTCACCTCCGCTCATAAATCGGGATGATGGCTCATGTTCTCAAAAGTGCCGCTTCGGTACAATGCTTGAGAAGAGGTTTATGCCAACCACCTCTTACATCGGCTTGAAGGCGATGACTATGCTGTTTTCACTACTCACTTGGCTGGCGCCATTGGTGCTAATTTTAGTGTGGCAGTGGAGCCAATGGCAAGAGAAACATCCTGAAGTCCTCTTCAGCGACTGGTTGCGGGCAGATCCTTACATTGCTGGATTCCTTCTTAGCCTGTTGTTTCTATGGTTAATTCCGCTTGGGATTTGGATGGTGTTAGTTGGCGGTTCAGTCATCTCAGCAATTTTAGCTGCTAGAAGCGAACAACAACGCCGTGAATGGCAACAACGTAGTAAATCAAGGGTTCTTGCAATCGTTTTTGTTTTGATAATTCACTTGTTAGCAGGTTTTGTCCCTCCAAGTACACCGATAGGTGAGGAAGTTTGGGGTCTTCCACTAAGTGAAGGTCAAGAGAATGCGCCACCTTGGCCAGCATCTGAACAGTACATTTGGGTATTAGTTGATGGGGCGATTGTGGTTGAAACACATTTGCAAGTGCCAGGAGTTTTGAATCCAGTGCTTGCGCCTCAAGGTGTGAAAATGGTTTCACAGGTTACTGGAGCGAAGGAGGCGAGGTTTCAGGAAGCGGTATCGCTGATGGACGATTGGACCGGGCCAAATGCATTTTCTCTCTCACCAATTCATGATGGTGTGGTTCATGATTATGACGGGGTTAATCTTCTGTATACCCATGATGACATCATGCTTGATTTGTTTGGCATGCACCCATCTGGAGAGATGATTACAGTTTGGATACCCACTTGGGGTGGCGAGATTTATCTTCTCACCGTTATTAAAATGGGACCGGATCCATTTTTAGGAAACCCAGGAGCCCAATCTTATGTTGATGATTGGCTATCTGTATGAAAAAACGATTTCTGATATTATCCAGTTTTCACATCAAATAATTTTGAAAGTTTAGGGCAACCTAATCTTTATTAGGGCAACCTAAACCGCACAACACAATGGTATCTGCCTTCTTATTACCCGATCTTTGGGCGGGCGGATTAATCGGATTCCGAGAAGCAGTTGAAGCAGCTCTTATCATCGGGGTTTTACTCACTTGGTTAGCCCGTAGCGAGCGTGGAGACCTAGCAAATTGGATTTGGAAAGGAGTCGGGGCTGGAGTGCTAGCGAGCCTTGTAGTGGCAGCACTTTTCGCTTGGGTGTGGGGTGGTATTGAGTCTTTCAATCAGCATGAAGCAATGTTTGAAGGGATATTAGAAATTACTGCTGCGGTTCTGTTGACAGCCGTGATTATTCACTTCATTCGCCATCCCTCGGCAGCGGAACTTGAGGCTTGGGCGGATGAGGCTTTCCAGACAAAACAGGGTGCTGGACTTTTCATGATTTCTTTTCTTTCAGTATGGAGGGAAGGAAGTGAAACAGTGATTTTTATTGGTGCTGGTACCGAAGGTTCAGGCGGAATTGTAGGTGTTGTGCTAGGTATTGTCATGGCTACTTTACTCGCTTATGCATTTTTCAAAAGAGGCATGGAAGTTGATATCTCCAAATTATTCAAAGTGACAAATGTCTTGCTAATTCTGTTTGCAGCAGGCTTGGTTGCCCACGGATTCCATGAGTTGCAGGAAGCGGGGGCTGCTCCCATCGTGGTTGAACACATCTGGGATGTAAATCCTGATGTTAGCGATGCTGATGTTGCAACTGGTAATTATCCAGCATTGCATGAAAAAGGTGTAATTGGTGGTATTTTCAAGGCACTTTTCGGTTGGAACGGAAATCCAGCACTACTTGAAGTGGTACTTTGGGGTGCTTATGTTACAGGAATGTTTTACTTTTCAAAAAAGTTTGGTAAACCAACTCATACTCCTGAATAAGCCGTATTATTCTGCAGAAACACGGATTGCGCCGCCTTTATAGTGCACATAAATATTGTTTGGAATCTTTGAGGTTAGAGCAGCAAGAGCCTCGCGAATTTCATCTTCATTCACATCAAAAGCTTCTGCTGCGCGCTGGCTAGACCAAGGAACGGACTCAAAGTCGGATTTTTTGATCCATTCAAACAGTCGTCGCTCCAACTGAGACAAATCCTCCATAACCATATTTCTCGGAGAGGCCTCTCCCCTTTGGTATATTTGATTGGTTGATATGTGGGTTAGATATGTGGGAAAAGAACTCAGAGACTTTGCTCAACCATGCTTCTAACACACTCTTCTGCAGTAATATCGCCGTCCAAAAGAATGTTGAGGGATTCAATGAATGGGGTAGGGCAACTAACTTGACTTGCTCGCTTGCGGAACATACGTGCGGCACGAACCCCTTCAACCACCATGTGCATTTCTGCTAACCCCTCTTCCAAGGATTTTCCTTCACCTAATTTTTGTCCAAGTGTCCTATTGCGACTACGTGGTGATGTGCTTGTAACATACAAATCGCCCAAGCCGGCTGGGCCGAGAGAAGTTTCCTCCTCGGCGCCAAGTAAAGTCAACAATTTTCTTC
>CAUZNH010000173.1:0-3587 GCA_963581345.1 Candidatus Thalassarchaeaceae archaeon
ACTATTTCTGTAAACTGTGTTGTAAAGGAATACCGAGCAGGACTGAAACGCTTGGAATTATTTGGATAGAATCTAACCTAACTACAATTAGTTGTCCCAAGGGACTTGTTTCGCACCTCTAACCCAGAGTTGCTTTGTGTGATACTCTAGCAAAGCAGGAGTTTGAAGGCAAGGTTCCCCATCACTTTGAACAATTAAGGGAGGGTTGTGCGAGGCGTCTGAAGGCTGGCCATTTTCATCGACGGAACGAATTTCTAAACGAGTGCATGGTTTGAACTCAATGCCCCATTTGCCAACATGTTTTCCTTTCTTGAGTGGCCCCATCAACATCAGCATTTGGAGTTTAGAAAGCCCCCACGCATGGCATAAGTGTCCGTGTTCAAGAATCGGTGAGGCGCCAGGACAAACCTTGTACCCGCCGCCAAACATTTCCGAAGTTGTTGCGGCTAACATTGAGAAGTCAACCACCTCTGGCTCGTTATCATCAATTTTTACCCAAGCCTGTTTCTTTTTTCGCTTGAAAATTTCAGTAGCCCCAAGATAAGTGTATTTCATGGCTCCTTTTATCCACTTGCCTCGGGTCAATTTTGCTCGTGAGGTTTCAGATGTAACCCCGCAATCTGATTCTAAAAATACCCACCTTACTACTCTTCCAGCAATATCTGGTTCCCCATTCCATGCTGGGTGATTGGTTGGGGAAGGATAACCGGATTCTTCTGGTGCGGCCACTCCCTGCAGGCGAAAAGCGCCTACATGACGGTCAGTTCCGTTGACTAGAATTTCTATAATCTGTTTTGATTTCTTTAGTGGGATGCAATGAGCGCGGGCAACATCGTTGCCGGTACCAGCGGGAATGATGCCAAGCGGTATTGATGAACCTCTGAGTCCAGATGCGACTTCGTGGACTGTTCCATCCCCCCCACAAGCGACGATTAAATCAAGATCTTCGCGGTCACGTAAGGAAAATGCAATTTCAGGGGCGTGACCGATTCTTTCAGTGAAGTGAATTTCGCACTCAAATCCAGCCGCTTTCAGAACTGGCTCAGCAGCCTGCCAACGCTTGATGGCACGTCCATCGCGGCCGGCTGGATTTACTATGCAAGCAATTCGTGGCATGAAGGGGCATAAGGCCGCCAGCATTTCAAAGAACCCACTGCAATTGGTTTAGGCGAAGCCACAAATGTGCGGGGCTACTCGGGTGGGCGAATGAGTGGTACTCAGTGGAGTGAATTTGAGCGGACCTGTATGGAGCAGGCTCTCAAAATTGCCAAACAAGGGGAAGGACAAGTTTCACCAAATCCACTAGTGGGGTGTGTATTGGCTAGGGATGGCGAGATTATTGCTGAGGGATGGCATGACCACCTCGGTGACCTTCATGCTGAGCAAGCAGCCATTGCTGATGCTGAGGCTAGAGGTGTGGCTACTCAAGGAGCTACAGCGTTTGTCACACTTGAGCCGTGTAATCATCATGGACGGACCCCGCCTTGTACCGAAGCGTTACTGTGGGCTGGGATTAAGCGAGTTGTGATAGCCGCCGAAGATGTCAATCCAACAGTCAGAGGCGGTGGCATTGATTATTTGAAAAAGGCTGGTATTCAGGTTTCACAAGGATTGTTAGAGGCCGAAGCACGACAGCAAATGCACGCATTCATGCATTGGTGTGAATGCCGCAGACCTATCGTAATTCTCAAGGCGGCAATGGATTGCAACGGAAATGTCGATTCAAAATCCGGACCTCCAGCTAGATTCACCTCTGCTGAATCACTAGATGAAGTACATCAACTGAGAAAAGATTGTGACGCTGTTTTAGTAGGAGTGAATACCGTTGTTAGAGACAACCCTGAATTAACTGTAAGAAGAGTTGAACTAGGGAGTGGAAAGCAACCACTCAGAATCGTATTGGATAGAACACTTAGAACTCCAAAATCTGCAACTTTAATGAGTGACGAACATGAGACACTAATCCTTCATTGTGATGGAAGTGGAGATGGGCTTGAATGTGAGACTATTCTAATGCCACCATTATTTTCTGAATCTGAAGAAGGAGTTGATTTAGTACAACTTCTTGACCTCCTAGGAGATCGTGAAATACAGAATCTTTTGGTTGAAGGTGGCCCAGATGTATGGGCGAGATTTTTGACTGATGATTTAGTTGATGAAGCCTACATTTTCCATTCAAAGGCCGACCTTGGTGAGGGATTGAATTCGGGTATTTCAAACTCTGTTCTTGAGGCGGCAGGACTGCACTTGGTTGAAGAAAGAGGTAGCGGAGTTGACACTCTGCAAATCTGGAATCGTAACTAGATAGACACTCTAAGTGCGCTGTGTGCTTTCATCGTCTAATGTGTTTGATAACACGAGTAAACGGCCGCGCAGGCCAATCGGAGGGGCAGGAAATTGGTCTCGATGTGGACACAATTCGTCGAGGAATGGTTGGTCGCTTTGGTCAAGAACTAGGGGGTAGATTCGGCAGCCCTCGGGGCGGTTCTCCCAAACTTCGCAGGTCCCAGGTGCGTCAAGGTCAGGCGAGTCTGTCTTGAGAAATACACATGCTTGGGTGGTTGGAGAGTTTGCTAGGCGCACACTGCCATCAGGCAGGACGGTCGTGAATGATTCAACAGTTGTGAAATTTTTCAGGTCAGCAGAGATGATGCGGGATATGTCGGCGTTTGTTACCGGCATTTCAGTTTGGCGACAGCATTTGCTACATTGGTGCTCAAAACAGGGGGTTTTTTGCCATTCTGCTGACACCGGCTTGGACTCCTATTTGGGTAAGCGAGCCGTTCTCTTCAAAGGATATGCCTCGGTCGGCGGGTTAATTGGGCGATTGGGGTAGCTTGGATATCCTGACGGGCTTCGAACCCGTCGTCGCGGGTTCAAATCCTGCATCGCCCACTCCTACTGTTAGACTAAGGGGATGAGTAATCCATACCCCCGCGCTCATTTTGAATAATAGGGGCCCCATTTCTTCGGCATCAAATTAATGAATCTCGACTCATTGGCCTATATCATGAACTGGGGCAAGAATTGGTATGTTTTCATGATGAGTACACTAATCGTGTTATCAGGATGCTTTGGCAATTCAGAATCTGGAAATGAACCAGGGAACGATGACTTCGAATGGTTATTTAATTCAGGTTTTGAAGAAAATTCTGAGCATGTCTTTGTGGAAAATACAACCGCTCCCTGCACAGATGACATCCGGGGGGCCGATTTATCTGTACAACAAAATGGCGACTGGGAAGGCAATTTGGAGGGGTCAACTTTTGGTGTTGCTCAGTTTTGTTTTGGAGGAGGGGATCGAACCCAGAGGGGGATAGATTTCGTCCAAGACCCAGATAATTCAAACAACCAAGTCATGCATACGTGGATTGTTGAACCTGCTGAAAATATTTCAGATTCTGATGATATTGCTTGCAATGGCGAAGAAAAAGGGTCACGAAAAGCAAGAATTCAGCATGTATTGATGGATAATCCGAATCTCCACACATTCCAATATCAAGTGCGTATTCGATTGGGGGATAGTTTCCAAACACTCGTAGACTCAGAATATGAATTCAATTGGATGACCATTGGAGAATATTGGA
>CAUZNH010000174.1:0-3576 GCA_963581345.1 Candidatus Thalassarchaeaceae archaeon
TAGTACCAGGGCCCTGGTCATCGTTGTCCATACAACTGACGATGATTTCAACGAACCCAATCATCATATCTCCAGAATCTAATTCAAAGAAGTAATCACCTTGCTCTCCATCACCAAGATTCATGGTTTCATCAGAGGTGATATTGTCTTGAATGAAATCAACTTGCCACTTACCTTTTGCGCCCGGTGAGCCTCCTCCTGTAGCGTCAGAAGTAGTAGCCATAAAGGAAAAGTATGCAGGGAATACAATAGCGAACACAACTGAAATCACCAAAATAGTGATTGCCCTCTGAGAACTAAATAATTTCTCAATCCCTGACATTACCTCGCCTCAAGCATATGTGGGTGGTCACTGTGTTATCAATGTGCCACCGTCGGTGGTTCACTCTTCTTCATCAGAAAGAATCCATCCAGAAGGTGGCCAAGAAGGCAAGTTTTTGTCTGGCCAAGCGGACTTATTCACATCCACTCCTTGATTTTTGAAAGTCCTTTTTGAGCGACTCCAGACAGGTAGGAGAAAACCGATAGTTGAACGTTCTCCAAACGTCCACTTCCAAGGGCATTTTGGTAGGCGAGCAGCCCATTGAGAAAATAATGTGCGCCACTCTTTTTCAAGTTCATTGGGGATGAGCCATTCCACTATTGTTAGTGAACCAGCAGCACCTTGTACGTGGCTATATGCTTCCATCCCGACATCTTTCAGTGGCCCATTTTCAATAACAATCCCAATTGTTCTTGCCGCTTGAGCTATTGGCACGATAACTGCCCATCGATCAATAAGTCTGCTACCACTAAGTCTGCGGGCTGTCCAGTTCGCTTCAATTACAAGTTGGCGAAGCGCTCTGACGGCATCAGTAGGTGAGATGCAAGTCTCAACCTTGAGGTGCCGTGGTACAGCCATGATACTCGCTTCCACTCATTTGTGTTAATCAATTGCAATGATATCTCTTGCTAGAGCAAGATTTCATTGGATTGAATCAGATTTCAATCAAATGTAATTCATAGATTAGCATTCATATTGTTGAGCGTACCGCGTATGGCGGCAGGCGATTTTGTCTTTCGTTGTTCCAACTCAACCAAATAGAGAGCCAAGACCTTCGAAACTAGTGTCGTCCTCATCCTCTTCAGCAGCAGCTTCCTCAGCGGGAGCAGCAGCATCTGCGGCAGGGGCACCACTAGGTGCAGCGGCAACGGGTGCAGCGATAGCAGCGCTCATCGCTTCTCCGATATCGACGTCATCAAGGCTAGCCACAAGCGCTTTCACGCGTGCGGTATCACCTGATACGCCAGCGGCCTTTAGGACCGCACCGACATTCTTTTCGTTGATCTCATTCTCTGCTGAGTGCAATAACATTGCAGCATATACATATTCCATTTTTTTTCACTTCCTTTCAACCAAATAGGTCACCGAGGCCGTCAAAGGCGTCCTCTTCTTCCTCAGGCTCCTCTTCAGCCGCTGCCTCTTCAGGTGCGGCTTCTACAGGAGCTGCGGCGGCAACTGCTGTTGCAGCGCCGAGCATTCCCGACAATTCTTCGTCGAGAGCGGAGGAATCTAGTTGACCTGCAAGGGCCATTGCCCGTGAATTAGCACGGGAGATGAATAGAGGCATGGTTTCACTGTTGGTGATACCAGCCTCAATAGCCACGGAGAGCGACTCGCTCTTCGCTTTAGATAGTAGGATGGGCATTGTTTCTGGGGTGAACCAGCGTACATTACAGGCAACATTGAACGAGGCGGAAACCGTCTGTGCGATTTTGTTGCGGAACCCATTAAGGTCAAGGTCAAGATCTTCAGGTGGCATTAGAATGCCATCTTGCACAGCACCACAGAGAATAATTCCAATTTCAATAGGCTTGATTCCTAGTTTGTCTAACATCAGTCCTAGGTCACCAGGAATTACATCACCTTGGTCAACGACAGTAACAGTCTTCTGAATCATTACTTTGCCTTTGTCAATTTTTGCTGGGATACCAACTGCAGATAATTCTCCGACAATTGGTCCAGGGGCGAATTCAGTTTCTCCAGCCTCTACAACAATATCTTGAGGTGCAATATCTCCTTCTTTAGCGGACCTTCCAGTTCGAGTCTTTTCTAACTCGTTGAATAACTGGAATGCGCTTAGGGCTGGGGTGTGAACAATGACTGGCTGTGCAGCGTTTTCCATCATTGTTTCCAATGTTTGTTCGTCAAGTCCGGCATTTTTCCAAGCAAGGCGAAACAGGGTTTTCTTTGCCATTGTGAGGCTCATCATGGTGCGCAATTCTGCTCGCATGCCTAGCATTGCAGTTGCTGGTACACCAGATGTATCAACAATTCCGATTACTCCATCTTGCTGGAGGATTTCAGTAAGTTCCTCAACACGGTCTTTCTTCCAACTCACTACTTTTGGGATCATTAATTCTGCACCTCCACTTTGATTGCAGGACCCATGCTTGTCTTGATGTAGAGCGAACGGATATTGTCTGCACCGCGTTCTAATTTTGATGTTACACGCTTCCACATCTCGAATGCATTTTCAGAAATGTGTGCTTCAGTTTGGCTTCTTGCTCCGACAATAGTGTGGAAAGTGATTTTATCTCGACTGCGAATGATAGCAGTGTTAGCAAGTCCATCAGCAATCATGCCAGGGTCTACATTAGGTGGTACTGGGCGAGGCATCTTACCACGAGGACCAAGGACAATCCCAAGGAATCTTCCAATTGTTGCCATATGTGGGACTTCAGAGAGGAAGAAGTCGTGCTTTCTAGCCAACTTTCTTGCCTTCTGGCGGTCACCACCTAAATCCTCAATTTTATTTGGGTCAATGACAATGATTCCTGCAGCTTTTGCTTTGATTGCCATTTCAGCCTCAGCAAACATTGCAATACTGACTTTCTTACCGCGCCCGTGTGGGAGACGGACATTTTCTTCAATTCTGTTTGAAGGGTTTTTCAAATCAACATCTTTGATTGTAAATGCCATTTCGATGCTCTCAACGAATTTTCGCTCTGGCGCTTCTCCAAGCGCTTTTTTCACTGCTTCAGTAATTTGTTCTTCCATTTTTTCTCACCCCTGCGGTCAACGAGGTTTCCCTCTCCCGCAACCCGTGCTTCAATTGAATTTGTCGTCATGCTCTCCTGCTTTCACCTGTTGAATGAAATCTTTTGGCACGATGCCTTCAATGTGACAGCGCATAGAGACACATGTTCCCATGACCTCTAATGAGCGTTGCTTGACACCTTTCCCAGTCAAATCATCCGCCTTCTCTTTTGAGATTGTGATGATTTGATCGAGTGTGATATTGTGAACTGATGGGTCTGAACCAACATCGGTTTCTCCTTCCCAAGAGCCATTGAACTTGATACCCTTGCCAATAACCGCAGTGCGTATGCGTCGTGCAGTCCAGTTATCTGACATTGATTCACCTCATTGTTTGGGTTTTGGCCGACCTGCTTCCCCTATTTAACCGCAGCGAGAACCCCCTTGGGAACTCAGACTACACGCTCCGTTACATGCACATTGTCGGCACGCATTGTGATAGGGATTGGAACAGCCGCTTCGAATAACTCTACAGTCACTTCTTCTTTGCCTTCTTC
>CAUZNH010000175.1:0-3554 GCA_963581345.1 Candidatus Thalassarchaeaceae archaeon
CATTGTTTCCAATTACGAAGCCGGTGAAAGCGGCTGCAATTCCTGAAAGTGAATTCAGCAAACTAACTACCACCGGCATATCAGCACCTCCGATTGGCAATACAAACAATATTCCAAGTAGGCAAGATACTCCCACCAAACCATAGATGTAATCAGTATTGTTCGGTTCTTGAATTGTTAAAACGATTAGAACTACTGAAGCGATGAGTAATCCAACTTTCACAATATTCAACCAAGGTGGACCCCAAGTTGGAAAACTGACCCATTTCCTACGTCCTCTGTCATCCTTCTTCGTAAATGGAATGTAAAATCCACCCATCAACTTACACATTGCCATCATGCTTCCTGTTAGTGTAAGCCATCCTACTAATCCTGAAAGGCCAATTGCAACCCATATGGCGTAGAGTTCAACACCTGCTGAAGGCACCTCATCTCTCTGTAAACGGCCCAACACTTCTGACAATCCAACGAGTGCAGAAGCGGCACCACCAAAACCATTGAACATAGCAACAAGTTCAGGCATCCCCGTCATTTCTACACGGATAGCCAACCAAACCCCAACGACTGTGCCAATTGCTAATCCACCTACTATCAATTCAAGACCAATGAAACCTTCACTGTACATCTTGGCTAGTGTGACTAGCACTGCCAAAAACATCCCATAGGCACCTAAACGGTTCCCATCCGGTGCTGTTCTAGGGCTTGATAATTTCTTGATACCCATAATGAAAAGTGCGGCTGAAACAAGATATCCGATATCCCAAACTACTGCATCAACCATTCTAAGCACCTCCCTTCTTTCTGCGCTTTCCAGCAATCATTTCCAACATCTTGTTGGTTACCATGAATCCACCAACACAGTTGATGGTAGCGAGAATTAAAGCAGCAAATGCAAGCCAAGCAGCAGTGCCGGGATTGCCATCCTTGAAAGCGGCATTTGACAAAAATAAGGCACCAACAATCGTAATTCCAGAAATTGCATTCGCACCAGACATAAGTGGTGTGTGCAAAGTGGCCGGAACCTTGCTGATTAATTCAAATCCTAGGAAAATTGCCAATACAAAAACCGTAATACTACCGATAAGTGCTGCTAGTGTTAGACTCATTGAACCACCTCCCCAAGACGGGTTTGCTTTTCGTGCATCGCTCCACCTGTGCATATTAGAACGCCTCCCATTCCAGGGATATGGAAATCATTACCTTCCGGGGACCCAACTAAAATATCGTCTTCTAAATCTAAGGTTAACTCGCCATCCTTGACTATTGATGTGACAAACGTCGTGAGATTGTTAGAGTAAAGCATACTTGCAGTTGATGCTAATTGACCTGCAAGATTTGGGGTACCCACTATGGTGACGCCGTTGTCTGTTTCGACGATTTCCCCCACCTCGGTGAGTTCGCAATTGCCACCAACATCTGCGTTCATATCAACAACCACTGCGCCAGGCTTGAAATTTTCAACAGCGCTAGCTGGGACCGTGATAGGCGCTGGGCGACCAAAAATCCTCGCAGTTGTGACAATAACATCTGCATCTGATGCGACTTCACACACAGTATCATTTACTTTCTGAATAAACTCAGGAGTGAGTGGCTTGGCATATCCTGATTCATCCTCAAAGTCATCCATCCCATCTACTTCAATAAAACGCCCGCCAACAGATTCTATTTGCTCGGCGGCTGACTTTCTGACATCAGAAGCGTAAACGATTGCCCCAAGTCGCTTGGCAGTTGCAATCGCTTGCAAGCCAGCGACACCTGAACCCATAATGACAAACTTTGCTGGCCTAATTGTACCAGCACTAGTTGTCATCATTGGAATTCCTTTAGGTGCATGAGATGCACCAGTAAGGACTGCCTTGTAGCCAGCAAGGTTGTCTTGACTGCTATTTACATCCATTGCTTGTGCTCTAGAAATCCTGCGAGGAATCATATCCATACTGAAGAGAGTAATCTTTGCGTCAATGGCTGATTTGACCCTTCCAGGATTTCTGAATGGATCTGAAACACAAGCCACCATTTGGCCTTCTTTCATTCCGTCTAATTCTGGCATGCCAATAGAAATTACGATATCAGCAGACAGAGCAGTAGCCCTGTCTGTCACTGTGGCACCTGCCTCTGTATATTCAGAATCGCGATGATGAGAAGATTGACCTGCTCCAGATTCAACCAAGACTGTAAAACCTATTTTGTTCAACTTTTTGATTGAGCCGGGAACTATCGCGACTCTAGTTTCCCCATCTGCCTCTTTCAAAACCCCTAATTTCATGCTCAAACACACCCGCTGGAAAGGACTGCCCGTAGGGCATCACCAATTCTTCAGCAAGATGGGCGACCTATACGAGGTTCTTGAATGTGGCTCAAGAGTATGCCTTCAACATTTAGTGCATTTTTAACACTACATCGCTAGTAAATAAAAAATTGTGTAAGCGGTTAGTATTTGGATGGTGCACCCCCCGATGGTGTCTACACTAGGTGTTGATGATGAGTCTCGGAAAGGCAAAAATCGCTGTAATAGGAGCTGGTAATGTGGGTGCTACTTGCGCTTTTGTATTAGCTCAGAAAAAATTAGGTGATATCGTTTTACTTGATATTTTTGAAGGATTTGCCAAAGGAAAAGCATTGGACATGAGCCAAGGCGGTCAAATTCTCAATTACGATGGTAGTCTTACAGGTACATCTGACTACGCTGATATCGCTGGAGCAGATGTTGTCGTTGTGACATCCGGTTTCCCAAGGCAACCGGGGATGAGTCGAGAAGATTTGATTGGTAAGAACGCTGATATCATTTCACAAGTTGGTGCTGGCATTAGGGAACACGCCCCAGATTCAGTAATTGTCATGGTTACAAATCCACTAGACTTGATGACGTACCATATGCAAAAAGTGACGGGCTTCCCACACAATCGAGTGGTTGGCCAAGCCGGAATTCTTGACTCAGCGCGAATGACTCATTTCGTAGCCCAAGAAATTGGGTGCTCAAATGAAGATGTACAAGCAATGGTGTTGGGTGGTCACGGAGACACCATGGTTCCTTTACCCCGTTACACAACAGTTGGTGGAATATCTATTACTCAACTTTTAGACAAAGATACGATTGATGCTATTTCTGCAAGAACAGCAAGTGGTGGTGGCGAAATTGTCAAACTTCTAGAGCGAGGGAGTGCGTTCTATGCACCCGGTTCAGCCGCTGCAATTATGGCTGAAGCCATCGTAAAAGATAGAAAGAGACTGTTACCCTGTTCTGCTTACCTCACAGGACAATACGGACTTGATGATATTTACATCGGAGTGCCGGTAACCCTTGGGCGAAATGGTGTTGAAGGAATTCTCGAATTAGAGTTAGAAAAATCTGAGCTTGATAGTCTGCAAGGATCAGCAAACTTCTACAAAGAGCAATTAGGTGAACTTCTCGGATACTAGAGTTGCAATAACCACACAACAATTAGGACATTCTCTAAGCGGCGGATTTAGAATGGGGTCGCCTGTGGCAACAGTATGGCTCAGGAGCACCTTTACCTAGAACACGATGGGAAAGTGCTGCTCGTTGATAAGGA
>CAUZNH010000176.1:0-3536 GCA_963581345.1 Candidatus Thalassarchaeaceae archaeon
GTGAACAACCTGCTGCTAAGCCACTTGCTGAAAGTGGCCCTTTGAGTCACTGGAGTGACGAGTTAGTTCAACATGTTGAGATGGGTGTATCACCCTGGACAGCGGAGGTGGAAGTTTGAGTCGATTCGTAAGGCCCCCTGAAGATGATGATGAGAAACGTCGCGTAGAGCACGCGATTGCTACTGGGGCTGGTATCAGTATTGCCCAATTCGCTGAGCGAATAGTTGGTGAACCAGTTGATGAAGAATTCATTGAAGTTATCAAATCAAGACTTGAGCGCGCTGGAACGGTTGGGGAATCTTTTGATATTGAGTCAGAAATAGAGATTTTATGGAAATGGCGTAAAGAAATGGCTTAATCCTGATTTAGAACCAACATGAAGCATTCATGTGCATCATACAATACCATTAAAATAGTGCTGGGTAATATCAAGATATACCCTTAATGGTGATTGCATGACTAGTAGCGAGCAGATATCAAAGCAGGATTCTCTAGAAAAAAAGAGAATCCAGAGACTTACAGAAGCATTCTCTACTTGGGCGAAGGAGGACCCTGATTCTTTTCGCCAGGTTGCGCCTGACTTACTTCGTCAAGGCGTTAACAGAGCAACAGGCCACAATCCAAAAGCAAGCCGGAGGTTAGAATACTGGCTTCTTGATGAATGGAAGAGTGAACGATTTGAAGGGCTTCTAGAATTTTCTTCCATTACAAAATTAGATGATACAATGTGCGAGAGTTTCAATATTAACCGTTTCAAAGGAACTAACAAATCTTGGCTCGAAACACTTTCAAATAAATTTGCAGCCGGCTCAGATGAACATTCAGGAGACTTCCGGAGATGGGATAGACACGTACGAGACCAATTCATAATTATAGGAATGATTGTACAAGAAGAAGGTGGTGTTACACAAGGTGATTTAGCACGTAATTTAGGAATTAAATTTGAAGATGAAGCAAGCCGTCTATACGCAGCAAATGTTGTCAGAGCTGCAAAGATTGCAATTACAAGAATGGCAATTAGTGCTGGTCTTGATCGTGTTTTTAGCAAGGCGACTGGACACGGTCTTCATCGTCAGCATTCTTTCAAATCAAACCAACTTCGTGAGTTAACAATGCGCTGGATTAATTGCCACCCCGCAAGAGTCCTTGTCCCTCAAATTCCCGAATAAGAAAAGTGGGCGAAGGCGAAGGTCACGAACAGCCGGTAGTTGAGCCACACTCAGCACATTTGAGGCAAGTTCCACTGCGTTGCATTCTACTGCCACCACATGTTGCACAAATGTCACCAGTGAACCCTTGTTCTTTAGCGACTCTCATCCTTTTTTGTTCAATAGTTTCAGTAACATCAAGGGTAAGTTGAATATCTCGCTTTTCACCTTCATGTCTGACTACTCCATCAGAGGTTGAAACTGGTCGGCTGATTGACATTGCATCAAGATCTTCTTCTGAAACTTGAGCCAAATCATCTCTTCCTAGATATTGGATAGCCAATTCACGGAATAGATAGTCCGGTATGCTTGTTGCCATCTTGACTCGGTTACTTCCACCCTGAACCATTCCACTAGGTTCGAATTTTTGGAAGGTGAATGACTTGACAAAAGCATCTAGAGGAACACCATATTGTAATCCGATTGAAACAGCGATTGCAAACTGATTGAGCATTGAGCGCCAGGCAGCCCCTTCCTTTGAGGTGGTAATCATGATTTCACCAACTTTCCCATCATCATAGGTGCTTGATGTCAAGTAGACAGTATGCCCACCAACTCTTGCTTTCATAGTGTATGAACCACGACTATCAGGTAGTGGTCTGCGGGCTGCAACGTATCCTTGTGTGATAGTTTCCGCTACCATTTGAGCTTGTGGTGCCGGCATAGGTAGTCTTTCTGCAACCTTCTTGATGACAACAGAAACTTCCTCTTCTTCTTCCTCTTCAATTCCCATTGAAGGTGGTATCAAAGAGGACATCAAGGGTTGAGATAATTTGCTTCCATCGCGATAGAGTGCACACGCTTTGTTCCCAGTCTTCCAACTTCGCATGTATGCTTCTTGGACATCATCAATAGTGACATCTGGTGGCATGTTAATAGTTTTTGAAATCGCACCTGAGATGAATGGTTGAGCAGCCGCCATCATGTCAACGTGGGCTTCCCAGCGAATGAAACGTTTTCCATAAGCACCACAAGGTTGAGCGCAGTCAAATACCGGCAAATGCTCATCTTTGAGGTATGGTGCCCCTTCAATGGTTGCTTTTCCAAACAAGTAATCATTTGCAGTTGAGATGTCGGCTGAAGAATAGCCAAGTAGGCCAAGGACATCAACGAATGGGTCATTCAACTGCTCTTCTGTTAGGCCAAGAGATTCCTTGCAGAAATCTTCGCCCAATACATTTGGTGAGGCTAAACTTCGCACATCAAACACGTCTTTGAATGAGTTATCCATTTTAGCAAATTCTTCTTCTGTGAAACCTTTCTCGATAAGAGATCCCGTGTTAATGGTTGGACATCCTGAAAACGTACCTGTTCCCATTACATAGTTGATGATATCATCAATTTCTCGATTTTTGTAACCTAAATTGGAAAGACCAGACTGAAGTCCAGTTGCTGGGATTCGGAGGGTACCGCCACCAGCGAGTGTTTTGTATTGAACGATAGAAAACATTGGCTCAACGCCAGTGGTATCTGCGCCCATAACTAATCCAATTGTACCAGTTGGCGCAATCACTGTTGTCTGAGCGTTTCGATAACCATGTTCCTCGCCCATCATTACTGCTTGGTCCCATGCAGATTTAGCGGCATCCAATAAATCGCTGGGGCATTGCTTTGCATCAATTCCCATTGGGTTAACTGAAAGATTTTCATATTCTTCTGGCGCGACATCGTAGGCTGCGCGGCGATGATTGCGCATTACTCTGAGCATAGAGTCACGATTCTCATCATAGAGATTGAATGGACCAAGGAAAGATGACATTTCTGCAGATGTCTTGTATGTTTCACCAGTCATTATGGAGGTAAGTGCACCACAGATTGCGTAACCACGCGGGTCATCGTAAGGGATACCCATGTGCATCAAGAGCGAGCCAATGTTACAGTACCCAAGTCCAAGGGTACGTGTATCATAAGAGAGTCGAGATATTTCTTGTGAAGGGAATTGAGCCATAAGTACTGATACTTCGAGAGTAGCAGTCCAAAGTCGAATAGTGTGAACATACTCATCAATGTTGAAAACACCTCTTTCTTTGTCGTAGAAGTGCAGCAAATTGATGCTAGCTAAATTACATGCAGTGTTATCCAAAAACATGTACTCACTACATGGATTAGAACCGTTGATTCTCCCACTTTCAGGACAGGTGTGCCAATCGTTGATGGTGGTGTCAAATTGAACGCCAGGGTCAGCACATGACCATGCGGCGTGAGATACTTCATCCCACAACTCTTGAGCTGGCATTGTTTTACATGGCACTGCTTCTCTGCCTTCTTCTTCAGCAGCACCCTTTTCGGTGCGCCAATAGAGGTTCCAATCTTTTCCTGTTTCAACAG
>CAUZNH010000177.1:0-3531 GCA_963581345.1 Candidatus Thalassarchaeaceae archaeon
CGTCACCTATTCAGTTCAGGAATACATGCGTGGAGTGCACCAATCAGGATCTGGAGATGGGATTTCATTCCTTTTGCAATCAGTTGGAGCAAACAATGAGTGGGTAAGGTTCGCAGGCAGTGAAGAAAATGCTTTCACCCTACGACCAAAGATGGTGGTCACCTATGCGTGGGGAGATGGAATGGGCCCATCTGACACTGTTACTGTACAATCACCTCTTGATGGTCAAGGGGTTTGGTCAGTAGTTAACAACAATATGACAGCAGATTTAACCCCAACTCTAAATTGGTCTACTACCGGTCATACTAACGACGAAGTTCGAATTGAATTAGCTGGTAATGAGGATTTTACTCAAGGACCATTTTATCGTGTTGATAGCCGCGATGCGAACAGTGGAATCAACACAACTACTGGGACATTTACTGTACCATCAAGTTGGGGACTTGACTACGGCGAAGATTACAATTGGCGTGTGCGCTGGATTGAAGATGGCGACTGGGGTGGTTATTCCTCAAGCCCAGGCTTTATCCTTTCAACAATCAATTCAACTTGGGTTTCGAACAATACATGGCAATTCCGATTACGACATTCAAACGCATCACACACGATGGATACACCTTTCTGTGCTGATACTTACATTGACAGCCTCGGTCCAAGTTCAACCAATGATGGGGGAGAGTTATCAATCTCAAGTAGTCAATATACTCTCTTTGGATGCGATATCCGTGGCCACATTCTACCAGCCGGTCTCGCGGTAACAGATGTTGAACTAAGGATGAAATCATCATATATCTCCGGTTCTATTTCAGCCTCAGCGTATGAATTGATTAACCACAGATGGGATGAGGCTAGCGCTACTTGGGAGAATTATGAGGGTGCAAACAATTGGTCAGGATTTGGAGCAGCCGGTAACGATAGAGGCCAACTACTTGATTCTACTACAATTTCTGGTAGCAGTCCAGCTTGGTTCACATGGAATGTCACCGTTGCAGTTCAAAACTCAATGCGTTGGAATGTCCCTGTTGACTTCCTCTTAGTCGGTACAGGGTCTGGAGCAGCAGCTATGACAGATAAAGAAAATGCTGGAAGCGCCGCTGATTATCCTGAACTTGTCATAAATTACAGCCCTGGTTCGATGGAGGTACCAGACCCGCCTCAACCTGTTGCCCCAATTAATGGCGTTTGGTCCGTAACAACTGGAATGCTCATCGCTCCTGATGGGACTCCAGAAATGACTTGGAACCATACTGGAAGTGTATCAGCAAATGGCTGGGTTGTTGAATTAGATACCACGAACACATTCAACAGTAATAACTTGAGAGTTGCCCGTTCATGGGTTCAAATAAATGACTTTGATGTGCTCAACCGCACCTATACACCATCTTCTAATCTCAGTACAAGTGCAGTTTGGCATTGGCGTGTGCGAGGCTCGTCCCTCACAAATCAACTTGGAAACTGGAGCAGTATTGCCGACTTTGTAGTACCTGATATTGAGAGTGGTTCTCTTGATGCTGACAACTCATACATTGTAATTAGGCCAGGTGCTGCTGTAGCGAATCAAGGCATACCAAATGTCCCTGATACATGGATAGATGCGAATACGAATAGGAACACAACTCACCAAAGTGCGAGCCACCTAGTGGTTGGATGCACTTCTTCTGATTGTCCTAAATCGTCAATGATGTCATTCCCATTGAGTGAACTTCCTCAACCTAATAATGCGAGAATTGTAAGTGCTGAATTGCATCTTTGGCCGTTCTCAGTTAATGCGACAACTAGCGGGGATGCACCTCGTATCTCAGTTCACAGAACCCTTCGTAACTGGGACACAAATGCCACAGGGGCATCATGGACTGGAGATGCAAGCAATAATTCTACAACGATGTGGAGTCAAGCAGGAGGAATCGGTAGCGGCGATGTAGGCCCCTTAATCGACATTGCTAGTCCGATTGCATCAAGTTGGTTCAACCTAAATGTAACTGAATTAGTTCACGATGCTGTCACAGATGGTGATAACAGAGTAAACATGACATTACGCTCTGACACTAATGCCTACGCTGAAGCAATGTTCTACAGCGCAGATTACACTTGGTCTTCTAGCCGACCATTCCTGAAACTATGGTACCGGAATGGAACTGGCTCTGCCTCAGTTGGCACACCTTCACTCTTAGATCCGGCAAACGGAAATATCACTTGGGAAATCTCAGGACACTCGCTTGGTAGTGACCAATCCCCCTTACTATCATGGACCCATGCTACATCATCTAATGTGGACGGTTGGAGACTTTTCGTCTACAATGATAGCAATGATGTCAGAGATGGATACCAGATATTTGACAGTAGAATGGATACTGGATTTGACCTATTAAATATGACATGGACTCCCGCTTCTAACTTTGCCACCGATTCAAATCAAAGATGGTTTGTGCAAACAATCAAGGATGATATTTATGGTAACAGAAGCAGCAGTTTCACATTTGATGTACCTAATGCACTAGGCTCAGAAGTAAACTCAACAGATGCTCGTTTGCGAGTTATTGAAGGCGGGGCTTTAACACGTTTATCGCTCCCTCTTTCCTTCGCCGATACTACGCTTAATTCTTACCAACCAAACAGTAATGCAGGAAATGGTCAGGTACTTAACGTTGGCAGAAGCCCTTCTACATTCAGTACTAACCACAAATCTTGGAGCGTCATGAGGATTGATATTTCGTCCTTACCAATCCCTAACCCATGGGAAGTAATCACTGCTGATGTAGAATTGTATTGCCACTCTTGTTCACCTCTTACCTCTAATTCAATGACGATGACTGTTCATCCTCTGCTGACTAATTTTACTGAAATGCAGGCCACATATAACAATCTGAATACAACAATCCCATGGCCGAATCCATCAATTGGCGGCGTAGTTGACTCTGCAACCATATTAGGTAGCGGATGGTATACATGGAATGTTACCCAATTAATGCAAGCGGCACGTATACGCGGTGACGATACCCTGCTTTTGGCTTTCACAGGAAGCAGCACTTCAAACACCATCGTTAAACAGTTCTACAGTTCAGAATTCAGCACATATGACAGCCTAAGACCGGTGCTCAACATTACTCACCGTATTGGAACTCAATGGCTACCAGCAGATGCAACTAACCCTGTACCCTCAATCACCTCAACCTTGTGGGAAATTGGCGCTGCCCGCCCATCAGAAAGAGACCCTGTGAGCCTACAATGGTCTCACCCAGCCCCATCAAATGTGAGTGCATGGCAAGTTCAATTGAGTTCTCAAACGAGTTTTATAGCAAGCAGTACCAACACTCTTGACTCAAGTAATGCATTCAGTTATGATGGAAGTTTTGGCACTAATCCACTCTCATACACAATTGATGCTCAAGGCGACCTACCACCTGGATGGACTGGATGGTTAGATGCTTGGCTACACTGGAGAGTACGCCCAATAATTGGTGATTATGTTGGAAATTGGACCGATGGAGGACAATTCCGCGTCCCTGCCGACCAAGGTAGCGATGATGGACT
>CAUZNH010000178.1:0-3529 GCA_963581345.1 Candidatus Thalassarchaeaceae archaeon
AGTGAGGTTGTGCCGGAATTCTTCCAGTTTTTTGTTCAACTGGCACCACCTCATTTTCAAAGATGATGACTTGGTCCGGCCGACCTCTAATACCTGTGGAATCATCTTTCATAAGATCAGAAGTAGTGGAGTCATCGTTGTAAGCAAGTACGGAACCACTATCTATTCCAAGTTCCTTACCTTTTTCTTCAACAGTAATACTCGCGAGCAATCCTTTGTGAAGTTGCCAGGATGCAATAAGAGTCCATCCCAGTGTAGCCACCAATAGAACAAAGGTTGCTATTGAGCGCTGTTGTGCCTCAAACAGAGCTAAGCCGTGGAGAGCAATCGTCATACTTCCAAGTAGGATTGTAAACTCAACTTTTCCTCCAGCCCACCAACCACTAGATTTCGAGTCACCTTTCTCAAATTGATAGAGTTCAAGGTCAACAATATCAAATTCAGTCGGTGTTGGTGGCTGAGCCAAACCAAATGGTGTACCAAGATATCTTCTCCATGGGATGAGCAATAGAAGTATTGCCAATAATAACCAAACCAAGGCGAGAAGAACAAGGTAACGAGCAAAGCGGGCAAAGTCGGTATCACTGATCATGCCCTCCTCAACGAAGAAAAATGCGGCAGTGTCGAGGGTTAGAGTAACCACGATTGCGAACCACCATGTCCAGATGACCATCTCTCTTCTTGCTTTCAAATCATGGTTTTGGTACTTTTTCATCGCTCGCTCAATTTCTTTGTGTCGCTGTTTGCCAAGTTCAATAGCATCGCCTGAACCTTTTACACCTGAGCGAGCTAATTTCCATGATAGTGGGCAATATGCGTGACGTTCTAAGTCACTTGCTGAAACTGGGAGTGCGATTCCTTTTGAGTCACGCCAAATTCCATCGTCATCAGGTGTTGCTTCAAATAATGCAGCCTCATCATCACCTGAATTTAAGTTGTTTTCAGGGGCGACACTGGCTGATGAAGAGTCACCCATTATGACAGACTAAGTGGGCTCAGTCAAGAGCATTGTGCCTGCCTGATGCAGATAGTATAGGCTATTGATGGGTTGATTAAAAGAATCTAGATTCTAAATCTAGAAGGACGATTCCCAACTCTCAACTTTTTGGTGGTGTGCCCATGTAGCATCGTCGGTTTCCCCACGAGCCTTGAGAATTTCACGGGATAGTAGCCAGTAGACTAGTGCTAGACTGCGACGACCTTTGTTGTTAGCAGGGATACAGAAGTCAACATTTCTAAGGTGGTTGTTGGTATCACAGATGCCAATTACTGGTAAACCACACTTTACAGCCTCTGAAAGTGCCTGAGAGTCTGCTTGAGGGTCAGTCACGAAGATAACTCGTGGCTCAATGTAAGTGCGTAGATTTGGATTTGTAAGAGTACCAGGGATAAAACGGCCAACTATTTGGCGAGCGCCGATTGCTTGAGCAAACATGCGAGCAGGGCGCTGTCCATATTGACGAGCGCTAACAACAAGTATGTCTCGCCCATCGTAATTGTTGATGAAATTTGCAGCAAAACCAATTCTTTCGTCAGTCTTAGTGACATCAATAAGGTGGATTGTTGCACCATCGGTTTCAGTCTTGGCGATGAATTTCTGCATGTCCTTACTTTTAGTCTGAGTTCCTATGTGCACAGCGTTCGCTTCATAGTCCTCATACGCCAGCAGGGGAGCACTCTGTTCATCCATTCGGCTCGGCGACCGGACAACCATTCATAACCGCTTCTATTCATCTTTTTTTTGTAAATGAGCGGGTAAGTTCAGTAGCAGAACACTCCCTCCCCCTGATTAATGGTCGCGGATGTTGAACAAGTGCCACTTTTTCTCGCCCCGATGTCTGGGGTTACAGGGCTTGCATATCGTCTTTTAACAAGAGAATGTGGTGCGGATTTCACTATTACAGAATTCACCGCCGCCGCTGCTTTGACTCGCCAAGATGCCAAGAGTTGGTTGAAACTTGAAAGCGATGAAAGAGAAAAACCGTTCATTCCGCAAATATTTGGTGGTAATATTGATGAGATGGTAAAAAGTTGTGAACTTCTGCAAGAGAAGGCCGATATTATCGATTTGAATTTTGGTTGCCCCGCACCGATTGTGACTAGACATTGTGCCGGCGCCGCGTTAATGGGAAAACCCGATGAATTAGTTAGCATGGTCGAGAGATGTGTTGAGGTTTCAGAAGTCCCCGTCACTGTGAAGATGAGGCTTGGAATAGGTAACGGATTAACCAACGCTCTAGAACTCGCCAAACGTTGTGAGGATGTCGGGGCCGAACGAATATGTGTACATGGTCGGACATTGCGTCAACGATATTCGGGTGAAGCTGACTGGCAGGCTATTGCTGAGATAGTTCGGTCAGTTGATATTCCTGTTATTGCAAATGGAGATGTTGTAGATGCAAAATCTGCAACTGACTGTTTAGCAATTACGGGAGCAGCCGGATTGATGATTGGTAGGGCTGCAATTGGCCGACCAACAATTTTTCACCAAATCAAGAGTGATCTTGGCTGGAATAATTCTGAACCGTTATGGGGTGGGGCAGAATTCAGCGGTGAAATGGAAGAAACGATGTCAGCGAGATTGTGGGCTTGGAAGAGATATATTGAACTTGACAGAGAAGTAAGCGGTGGATATAGCAGTAAAAATCGTCTTCGCCACGCATTTGCTTTCACCAAAGGGTTGCCAGGAGGCAAAGAGTTTCGTACTCAATTACATGCCAATAGAGAAGCAGAACAGGTGTCAGAATCTGTTGAAAACTTCCTCTCTAATCTAGTAAGAAATATTCACATTAACCAGTGATGATAATTACAAGTTATCAATGAGTGAAGCAACTCGCTTTAATCGACCGAATACGCTTTCAACTTTCTGTGATACTTGGCGAGCCACATCTTCTCCTGAACTACCCGAGAGTCGGTAGCCGTAAGGGAGGCGCCCACCTAGGAGATTAATGGCCAAACGTTGTTTCTCAATGCTTACAGAAGAGAAAAGTTCAGCGCACCTTTGTGAATCAAACTTATCTTCCCGCAGTGATTTTGTAACCTGTTTCACAACTTTCTTGTCCAATCTACTTAGTCCACCTTTAGTGAGTAGCCACTGTTCGCCTCGTCGAGAATATTGAGTTGAGAGCCCATCCCAGAGAATTACCGAAAGTCGGTCGTGACGAAGTACTCGTTCTGCCAAGCCAGCGGCTCTAAAGCGGTCAAAGGTTCTAGCCAGTCTTGGACGGGTAGCACCCCATTCAGCGACCGCTTCGTCTAGTGAAATTGGGTGATTTGCCGAGAGCATTTTTTCAAAAATAAGGCGGGTGAGGTCCTTGCCACTTTTTTCTCTAGGTCGCTCACCACGTAGTCCAAAATCGTTTAAGAAAGCATCAATTTCATCCTCTTTTCCTTGAAGAGGACGTGGTTCGCAGATTCGCAGTTTGAGGTCTTGAACATCCACGTCCGAATCACCTTCCTGAGTTACTGAGCCTGTTTGCCATTCCGTTAGTGGAGCAAGGCGAAGAGAGAGAATCCCTCGGACTTCCAA
>CAUZNH010000179.1:0-3524 GCA_963581345.1 Candidatus Thalassarchaeaceae archaeon
AAAATGAATAGATTTACGTTCAAAAATATTCTAACCTTAGAATTATTCGGATTATGGCCACCGTAACTGTGGCCAATCATTTGGCTCGCTATCTTGCCAATCAATGTCATTGAGCATCGATTGTAGTTCATCCTTAGACGATACATCATGTTCAACTTGTAAGCGGTGAAGATATTCCTTCAGTCGTCCAAGCCTAATCCCTGGCGGCAAACCAGTATTATCTGCAATCCAGTGGCCATCGGCCAAGGCAACATCATTAGCCTTATTTTCTTGAAGTTGGTCAAGTACAGTTCGAACATTTCCAACACCTTCAGTATCAATTGCAAATTCACAGGCTAGTTGAGTATCAAGCCCTTCACCAAGAACAGCTCGGTAAAGACGAAGTTGTGTGACATCATTTTTATTCGGTAAATTACCCATGAATCTTCTCAATTCACTAACCCGCTTTATTATCGCTTTGGGCATGGTCAAATCTCTCAACAGGTCGGCTGGATTATCAGCCCGAAACATGATTGCCAATCGGGCTTCAATCACTGAATTATCTGAACTCATCTGCAGAGAAGATTGGCCATTCAAATCAAATGAATGGCCATTGAAAATGATATTAAGAACGCCATCAGATTCCATCCTTGCCAATACATCTGCCGCGTGCACACCTGACAAAATCCGGCGTAATTCCCGCCAAACTCGCTCTACACTGACATTTTTCAACATTTCGCAGCACTCAAGAAGTGCCGCTGAAAGCATCTCATCAGGCTGCCACAATCCACCAACCCCTTGGTCCATGAATCGATAAGCACGCATTACACGAAGGCCATCTTCCTCCAACCGAAGTGAGGCATCCCCTACCGCCCTAAGCACCCCTTTTTGTAGGTCCTCAAGCCCATTATACGGGTCATACAACTCTTTTCTAGCCAAGTCAATAGCCATGGCATTGATAGTCAAATCACGTCTTTCTAAATCCACTGCAAGTGATGTGCCAAAGTCAACTGATTCCGGTCTCCTCCCATCAAGATATTCTTGGTCGCACCTCAGAGTTGTCACCTCAAACAAGTTAGACCCAGCGTTTAGACGCACTGTAACCGTACCGTACTCTACTCCGGTCTTGATTGAGTTAGGAAAGTACTCCAATATCTGATTTGGTTCAATATCCGTTGCCAAATCATAATCGTTAGGTTTTACTCCGCTCAAACCTTGCCGAATACTACCTCCTACGACCCATATTCCAGCACCATTTTCAGCAAAAACTGAGACGATTTTTAGAAGGTCTTCCGGTAGAGACTGAACCCAAGATTCCAACTGCATAGGCAAGCCTCTACCACTGAGGTCTGCAAGCGCCCCTTTGGGCAACGACTTGACTCTCGCGAACGGCTCCACAAAGTAACGGGGGGCGGCAATTGCTTTCAAGGGGAATGGCGAGTCGAGGCTATGAAGGTGGACCTAGTTGCGATTGAGTGGCTAAGAGCCCACGAAGAGACTCGCCCAAAAAAGGTTAAAGAATTGGCCAGAATTACAAAAAAATGGGGTTGTTACACCAAACCTTTGCTAGTTGATAGAGAGAGTGGCGCTATACTTGATGGACACCACCGCCATGCTGTTGGCAACATTCTAAATCTAGTTCGATTACCTGTGGTTCTTTTTGATTATATGGAAGATGATTCCATCACCGTGGAACCTTGGCCGAATTGCGGTCTTGAAACTCTATCGAAACAAGATATCATTGACATGTCTATTTCTGACGAATTATACCCTGCAAAAACTAGCCGTCATACTGCAAGTTGGAACAGCCCCCCGATCGCAGAATCTCTGGAACGTTTAGCCAAATTGAATGATTGAAAACAGCCTAAACATGGCCAAATTATCTGTTCAAGATAATATATCTCATGGGACTAAATCTTCGTGGTGGCCAAATCCAAAGTCTTCAAATGTCGCATCCGGAGCACCTGGGTGTTGCATCTTTGTCTCTAGTAATGCCATCATGGTGGGCCATAATGGCGTCAACCATTCTGATGCATTCGCCAACAAGTCAAAGAGTGGGTGTTCAGACAATTCGTCAGTTAGTTCATCGAAGTGAATGAATATATCATTCTGATCTTCATCACCAACATCCCATAAATCGTCTTCAGCATTAGCAACTAGTGCAACTGGTGGTAAATTCTCGGGCAGTTGCCGTAACTCTGCGGCCAATGTCCGCAGACATTCTGCCTCATCAGTGTCAAAAGCACCCAACTCAGTTCCGATTTCCAAAGCATCCTCAAACAGGCCTGCAAGTGATCTAGAATCTGTGGATTCGGCCTCAGTCTCACATATATCCACTGGTCCGAAAAGTACGCCACCTAAGTCTGTATCAAACAAATTACCTTGCTTCTCCCTCTTGATTAGTCTTTGAGCTATTCTTCCTCCAAGGGGGGCTATTACAAATCCACCATCAGCAACTCTGTCCTCAACCCACGTTGGTAATTCTTTAAGGGACCCTGTCACTAATACACGGTTCAATGGAGAAGGTAGGTTAGGGGGGGTGTGGTTAATTTCCCTCATTTTACGAGTATGGAAAGTTGTGTCACTATCAAAATCCTTGAGATGGTTTCGAACATGTTCAATTACCTGCCTATTTGGGTCTACAACAGTAACCCCACCATCAGGACCTACAATATGGCCAATTAACGCAGCCAAGTACCCACCTTTAGCACCTAAAAGCAGAACTTCATCGCCTTCATCTAATTCCAAGTGATGTAAAAGTGTGCATATCATATGTGGTGCTGAAATTGTTTTGACTCCGCCTTCATCAGTTTCAGTAAAAACTAGTGGCCTATCGTGGTAAAATGGAGTTGGGTCATAGTCGCTAAAGGATTCAATATCAACTGAAAGCATAGCATCACGAATCGCGGGAGACATTGGTACATCAGCGGCTTCAAGCCGCGCCAACAAGTCTGATATCTCACTCACGAACTAAGCCACTACAGTCCTCACACAAAAGGCTACGGGGTCGCGTGGTTCATAATGGAGTGGTTCTTCGGCCTATTAGTCGGGCTCGTGGTCTAGCGGTTATGACGTCGCCTTTACAAGGCGAATATCGGCGGTTCAAATCCGCCCGGGCCCATAATAAAATTAACTAGGATGTAATAAATTACAAATTTTTCGAAATTGATTTAATCCGGACCTAAAGATTGTATCACCACTAATAGTCTGATATAATCTTTCAAAAATGGCGAAATAACGCATTATTTGAAGATTCCATCATTTTTGTCCGCCCATATAGTCAAAAGGCTCCGCTCCGGCGCCTAAAACATGGCACAAGACGCCTCGGTGCTAGCAGGTTTACTAGCCCGCCGTATCAAACGAGCAGAAATGTTCATCGCCACGGCAGAATCCTGTACAGGAGGCATGATTGCTTCTGCTTTGACTGACATCCAAGGCGCTAGCCGTTGGTTTACTCAAGGCTGGATTACTTATTCAAATGAATCAAAAATCAAACAACTTGGAGTTGATGAAAGTATTTTCGTTCCTGATGAAGGAACGGCTGG
>CAUZNH010000180.1:0-3481 GCA_963581345.1 Candidatus Thalassarchaeaceae archaeon
TTGAGCGAAATGCCCGCATGTTCAGAGGACATGGCGAAGGTCGAGGTTGTCACTGAAAAAGTCCCAGGATTCCCTCATATTGAGATGGATGAGTGGTTGGAAATGGCTCGCGATGCAAATGGAAATAGCAAAGGCTACTCTGCTCTTCCCGATGGCGCGCGTGAATATGTTGAGAAAATTGAAGCAATGTTGGGAATACCAATTACATCGGTCGGTGTAGGACCCGACCGAGAGGCAACTATCTACAAAGTTTGAGCGTTAGAATAAAGCGGAATGACCGAGAGGCGATGATATGGCAGGCCGACCACATAAGCGAAGAATCCCCAAACCAAAGGGTACGAAACCAAAGCGTTCACGCGCGGCGGCTGCAATGGACCCAGAGGTTTCTTGCCATGTTCCTAAGTGTGCAGAATTCGCTGATACCGCACTTGGTGGGCGTTCTATTGCGTTTGACAATGCAGTTGATGTATGGGGAAATATTCCCGAAGGACCTAGACGTGTGAAGGTTTGCAGAACTCACTACAAAGAGTGGAAGAAGTCAAAGAAAGATGACGAAACTGAATGGTCCTAGATTTGTTTTGGACTTGTTACGCCTGAATCGCCAATTAATTGAGATTATTGAGCATCCGAACGGATGAAATCAAAAATCAACGCTTCTAAAAAATATTCAAAGGAATGAATGACGAAGTCTGAGATCAGATTCGGCGTTCCTTGTTCTTGAGGCGAAGACCCTTGTAACTGCACTTACGGCACTTGATTGCCTTAAGCCCATTGCGAGCATTGCATTTCATGCAAATGCGCACTTCAAGCAGACGCTTCTCTGCCTCTGGGAACCTTGCCATTGAGGCTGCCGACTTGCTCCCGATATATAAGCCCAAACCCCCTGCCTGTAACTGTTCCCCATGCGAGTAGTCAGGCTTCCAGGTATCCATCACGATGCATCTTGCACTATAGTTTCGGGTGACAATGAGACCGTGGTAATTGACCCTGGGACTTCTTGGTATCAATCAAATGTGGTTGAACGAATTGAATCTAAGTTGGATAATGCACCAAAGGTTAGCAAAATTTTCCTCACTCACCGCCATTATGACACTGCTGGAGCGGCTCGCCATCTTGCCGACCACTGGGGGGCTTCTGTCCACGCTCATGGTGCCGCTTCAGGTGCATTGACTAGTGGTGATATGTTCACCACATGGGCATCTCGTTTCAATTCCGATATGCCTCCAGTTGATGTGAATCCATTTGATGGGGGCGATGTTTTTGATTTTGGAAATGGGTCTATCGAAGTCATACACACGCCGGGGCATACCTCGGACTCATGTTGCTTCTGGATTGAAAGTGAAGGGATTCTAATAAGTGGGGATTTAATTCCTAAGAAAGGACACATCTCAAGATGGGATCTACCAACGGGATGTTTGCCAGATCTACTGGAAAGTGTTGAGTATCTGTTGAAAATGGAAATCAAACAGTTAGTGCCAGGTCATGGTGAAACCATTGTTGGGGATGCTGCAGTATTAGCGGAACTTGAACAGCATCAACAGGTGTTATCTGAAATTGTTGAAAACAAAGGGCTACGGCCACAAGATTGGCCTCGCCCAGCTTCAACTTGCAATTGGTTTACGCCCGAACCGCCTTTGGCAGAATGAGTTGCTGGATCACTCTTTTGCTTGGTGAAGTCGGCGGTTGGAACCAACGCTTGGCTGGACTGACTGCATCGCCATTCCAATGGCGGACTTCTCTTGTCCAGCCAGAATAAACGGTTAGGATTTCATCAGTTGAATGGATTAATCCAACTGAGCCTTCAAGTGAGAACAGTTTCAAGGAACCCGATGGGACTCCTTCACCTATAGCATATATGCCGCCATCTTGTAATCCTGCAATCACCCTTTTGCGCCCACCTGGCTCATGCAATGCAAGGGCTGTAACCGATGATGTTCCTAAATCATGGCTTTCAATAAGATTCAATTCAGGCAATGAAAATAGATGTACAGAGCCTTTTGCATCACCGACTAATAGCCGAAACACGATTTTTTGCGGCCCATGACAAGCTAGCATTACGGTGGCTCGGGCCACCATCCTAATCTTCTGTTCGCGCCCCTTTGAAGGTCTGAACAACAATGTTCTATCTGCGTGTGCAGTGACGATTCCATCTGGCATGACTATACTTCTAACAACTGGTGATTGCATGAACCGAATGAAACGCTGCCACACTACCTACATTTCTGTAGGAGAGTGGGCTGAAAGTGAAAGTGAACTGAGGGAATCTGTTAATTCAATTGACGCCATGCCGCAGACATGAACAGTCGGTTGAGTTCAAGTATTATCATCGCCGTCTTTCTTTCCATCCTTCTTGTAGCGTCAATGTCAACGGGAAATCTTCAAAATACAACATCAGTTTCATCACAAGACAATGGAAGTCAAGAGTCCACTCTTGAATCACTACCTAGTAATCTGCTGGCATCTCCCCGTTCTTCTAACAACTCAACATCGCAACTTGCGTGGGAGTGGGCATCTTCAGCCGGTAGTTATCAGGACGACTCTGGATTAGATATTGCAACCGGGCCGAGCGGGGATGTGTATATCCTTGGGCAGTACAAAGACACATTTTCATTTGGTAGTTTATGCCCAACACTCGGCACATTTGGTTCTACGATTTCAAGTATTTACGTGGGGAAATTCGACTCCACTGGAGCATGTAAATGGGTCGTTGAGGTAAATTCAACTTTGCACGCCGGCATTTATGGTGGGGGGATTTCCGTTGATTCAAATGAAAATGTGTATATTACTAGTGATTTTGAAAATAATGTGGAAATGGGGAATATATCCATTAATAGCAGTTACCGGTTAGCCTTCGTCGCAAAATTAGACCAAAACGGCACATGGTTGTGGGCAACACCATTGTCGTACAGCGGGGCTGTTTCAAATGGGGGGAGGGGACATGGTATTGATACAGATACTAATGGAAACGTTTTCTTTGTTGGGAGAAGTAGAGGTAATGGATATGACCACGGATTTATTGCAAAACTAAATTCTAGTGGGGTCATACAATGGCAAAATGAGTTGGGTGGTAACCAAGGAAGTTCCTTGAGAGATGCAGCAGTTGACTCAAATGGGAATCTGTATGTGGCGGGCTGGTTCAAAGGTCCCCTTTCTGTTCAGATTGGAGGGAATAATGAATATTTTACATCTTCGCATGGCGCATCGGGAGCGGGCCACAGAAATAGTATGTTAGTTGGTAAACTTGATAGTTCTGGTGATTGGCTCTGGTTCAGAACAACAGAAAATGGGACTGAGACTACTGAAAGTAACTCAATTGCCATCAATTCAAATGATGAAATTTATGTTGTCGGTTCATTCTATGCATCTCTAGAATTTGGGCCATTCACCCTTTCGACTGGTGGTATTGAAAATGGGTTTGTCGTCAAACTAAATTCCAGTGGTGATTGGGAATGGGTAAAAGAGATAGATTGTGGCGGCACAA
>CAUZNH010000181.1:0-3467 GCA_963581345.1 Candidatus Thalassarchaeaceae archaeon
GGTCAATTCATGCACTCCTGTAGTTGGATTCCAGCCTGTCGCTGAGATATTGACGGTGCCCTCTTTGTTTGCCTCAACCACACCATTTCTTGAATTAACCAATGTCCCATCTTCAGCTCGTAAAAGAATTGACCACGTAAATGGGGTACTACCATTGTAGATATTACAAGACACCAAAGGTTGGGTTGATAGGTCTGAATCCATATTGCATATTACTTGGCGACTAGTAGTCATCTGCATATGTGCTGTATAAAATAAGCTCACATCACCTTGAGGGTTACTGACAATCAGTGTACCATCACCACTTGGAGACGGCAGTATCCAACCACTTTGGGCTTGTTCAAGGGAGGTTCCACCACCCATCACAGAATTGATTAAACTGCCATGGAAGTTTACTACCTTATCATCACCCATAGAACCCCACATTACAGGACTTGTTGCCCAAGCCATATCGGAGAATAGAACTTCAGCATCTAATGTTACAATTTTCCCACCTGAATCGGTAACTTTGACTTCAATAGTAAAATTCGAATGATCCCAACTAGCATCTGGGATGAGGTCAATTGGAACTCCTTTCATCTCACCCCACGCAAGTGAAATATTTGCCTCAATTGGTGCCCAACCTGCTGGTAAACCTATCAGTTCAACATGCAGTTGGTTAGCAGCATTACCGAGGTTTGCAATAGTAATTCTTGGCATCCCTCCAGAATCACTTACCTGCCATCCCTCCCAATCATTAGGCGTGGTGGCAGCGAAATCATATGCTGGTTGAATCCTTAGTGGTAGGATAGTTTCACCAGTCCCCCTGCCATCACCATTACGAGCAATGATTGTCATTTCAGCAGTAGGTCCAGATATCGCCCCTTCTGGGGGTTCAATATACACTTGAATCGTCATTGTCTCGCCAGGGTCTAGGAAGGGCATATCATCTGTTAAAGTCAGACCCCATCCAACTGCATCAATAGAAGCAGAAAGGTAAGCGCGAGAAGGTGAGTTTCCCCTTTGGTCTAATTCTAATGTGATATTTGAGCCACCTGGGGCCACATCTAGGTCACTACCAGTTGCACGAATAATCCAAAGTGGTTGAGAAATCACTTCAACATCAACAGTAAAAGTTTGTAGTAATAGGCCATCAGATGATAACTCTAATTCAATTGATGCTATGGTGCCATTCCATGCCAATTCTGGAATTGTTAGCGCCAACTCAATTGTACCACTTTGATTGACGTCTAGAGTGCCACTATCCCCATTCCCAATTAACCAGCCAATATGGGTGTCATTACCCTGTAGGGTGAGGGTAAGGCTTGAAGAAACATCTAGAGTATCATCAAAGTTGCCAATATTTTCTACCACTAGAGAAAGATAGGTTGAGGTCCCTGGTGTAGTGAACACACTCCCCCCTGATTCAACAGTTCTGTCATTGTCTAGTAGGCTTACATTCCATCGGTGGTCTTGCCTAGCTTCAATTTCCATGACTACAGCATCAACAACTGAGTCGTCCCCCTGTGAGCGAAGTGAAAATTCCAATAACATCCCTTGGCGGGCTGGTGTGTCATGAGGTAGAGTGACTTGAATTGGCACTTGACTCAAACCGGCTGCATTGATTGAGAAGGTTGGAGTGGGGATTGAGAAAATAATTCCGGGGTCATCAGTAAAGTTCTCGTTAGCAATCAATCTGCCAATCAAGTCAAAAGTGTCAGGTCCATTACCTGGGTTTTCTAATTTTAATACTATCCACGTCGGTTCTGAGACATTCATTAAGATGGTTTCTCCCAATGGGCTAATTACTGTAATTTGAGAACGGAATACTTGCAATACCTGCTGTGAGAAATCAAGATTATAACCGCTGAAATTCGATTCGTTCACTGCGAATGGATGAAATTGGGGTGGTGCATCAACAGGTTGGTCTAATGTCAGTGAGCCACTGAAACTTGACCCTGAGATACCGTGGCAAGATAGCAAAGTGCTAACTAATTGGCAATCACCACTTGCTTGCCAATTCCAACCGCTAATCAGCATCCCACTAGATTGTAAATCCCAAGACAGATTGTTAGCAGATTGTGGCAGAATACCATCAATACCCCAACTAATGCCGGTTGCTGGAATACTGCGGAAATTGTCGGGGTTGACTGCAACACCATTGGCAACAAATGTAATATCAATTTCCCGACAGACTTCTTCAGAGCCGGTTCCAATGCAGATTGAAAGGGTTGTTGTAACACTATCACCGAGAGTTGTCGGGCCAGGTACAGGGAGTTTTGCGTGTAGTTCCAACTGTTCGCCTGGTGCTAAGGAGATAAGTGGTAATTCTCCATTTTGGTCGTGTAGTGTGAGGTTACTACCCCATGAGGTTGGGTCCCATGCCCTGTTGCTCACAGTCTCCTCAGCATTCCCAAGATTTTCTACCAATAGCCATGCACTACCTAGTGAGCCAGGCAAGCCATAACCGGTTGTCTCAGCGGTACCCGCTGGTCCTCTAACAGACAGGCCACGCGTCCTATTTGCTTCTACAGGAAGAATTGAGGAAACAGTGATGTTCGCATCTTCATCTAATGTCATAGTAATTGTCAAATGACCATTGTCTGAACCCAGAGCTTCTGCAGGGGCTGAAATTCTCACGGTAGCCGTCCATGGCTGTTCGGGCTCTATTTGAATAGAAGTAGATCCCCCGTTAGATATGTCCAGTACTGTCCAATTATTTGGTAAGGTAGAGTCATCAATTGACATGGTCCAAATTCCTGCTAGACGCCCTGTAGATGAAATTGTGATGTCAACGTCCATACTTGAATCGGGGTCAACTCTAGGTGGGTCAACCGGTATACTGATTGAAACATCATAGGGTTCTACTATCGTAAGCTCTACGGTTTGTTCATCATTATCAAACCGTGATTGACTTAGATTCCCATATGGGTCCACAACGATTCTTGCGCTGTGTGAGCCTAGCACAGCGGTTAATTCAACAGAAAATGAGGAGAATGTGCCACCCGCTGTGGGTGCGACAGGGTCCATTTCTGAAAGTCGGACGGATTCAATAATTACTCCATCATAGTATAGAACTGCATCAACCGCTTCCCCGCTTGAAACAGTACCGACATTTTCGATATAGGCGGTGGCAGTGAATGTCTCACCGGGGTCTGGCTGGCTAGGTGTGAATTGTATCCCTCTGCCATCAATAAATGGCCTAATATCGGGCGCTTCCCGTGAAATCAGGGTATCGCCAATTATGATGTCAAGAGCACCATCGCCATCTAAATCGGCTAATGCTGGCGCTGCCCAAACTCTGTGTGGCAAATCAAGTTCATCAGTCCAACCTGACCCTATACCTGCTTGAGTACCACTGTCTCCATCCCATGCCCAGAGTGTGCGGCCAAAACTGACGATGGTTTCAGGTGCCCCTTGTCCGTCTAAGTCAAGATGGAAAGGTGGTGAGACAGCGATCTCATCGTTTGGATTGCCTGAACTTCGGT
>CAUZNH010000182.1:0-3456 GCA_963581345.1 Candidatus Thalassarchaeaceae archaeon
TATTTCGTGGTAACATTGGATTGGGGAACAATTCACCATTATTATCACCACTACTAGAGCCGCTCCAAATCATCCCAGTCCGGTCTATCCCCCCAACACAAATTACGTCCTCAACTGAACCGGGGCTAGCAACATCACCATCGTCATCTTCACCATCGTTACCAGCAGCAGCAACTACGAACACACCCTGTGACAGAGCGTTGTCAACTGAATTTTCCAATTCATCTGTGCTGCTTAGTATGAAATTAAATCCACCAGCACCACCCAAACTCATTGATATGATATCAACACCTGAATCAACACACCAATCAACTGCTGCAGCAATTGTCTCATCCACTCCTTCTCCTTGTGAGTTCATTGCTTTTGCAACATATAAATCGGCATTCGGTGAAACACCTTTCATCCAACCATCGGCCCACATTAACCCTGCCATTGCAGTCCCATGGCCCTGATCATCGTAGGGTGTTTCCTGGTCTTGGATGAAATCCTTCCAGCCGGCTAATTGGCGGCCACCAAAGTCCTGATGTGAAAGGTCAATACCGGTATCAATCACACATATTCCAACTCCTAAACCTGTGGCGGAAACGCCATCGATACCAGTTATTGTTCTGAAATCACTCTGCCAAGTGATGTATTCATCGGGAGGTGGTAAATTAGCATTATTAGAACCGTCATAATTCTGATACCAATTGTATAGCATAAAACCTGCTGAGAATAACAAAAAAGCAGATATTAACGCTGAAATTATAGCAGTTATTTGTTGCTTATCTAGTGAAATAGATTTCCTAGGAGTGATGTCAAGTTCAGGCATTTCGGTAGTTGCCCAATCTACGCCCTCTCCCTCGTTCATGTTAACCCAATTGCATGGCGAATGGTCGTTTGACTTCAAACCGTCGGAATATTTGACTAACACTCACTAAATTATGATGATAATTAGCATTTCCAAAATTGATTTATCCGAGTGCTGAAATGGCCTCTGAGAACACATCAACGAATTGCCGCGCCTCTTCTTCGGTGTTGTATAGATAGGAAGATGTCCTCAATGAACCGCCCTCAACCCCCTTTGATTCAAACCAGTGGTTAACACAATGGAAACCCGAACGTACCATTATTGAACCTGCTTCATCAAGAATGATGGCCAAATCATGCACATCAATGCCGTCGATTAGCATCGCCGTCATCCCACCACGTACACTAGCCTTAGATGGACCGATGATAGTAACCTCGTCTAAGTCCTTTACACCGTCAGTAATGATTTGATTTAACCTAGTTTCATGGTCTGAAAGCCACTCAAAGTCCACATTTGACAGGTAATCAACTGCAGCTTTAGCACCAGCAATCCCAGCATAATTAGACGAACCACCTTCTAAACGAGCGGGACCGGGAAGAAACTCTAGGTTATCCTTTGTGGCTGAAACAATGGTGGTGCCACCACCACTCACCGTCTTGAGATTAGCCATTGATTCCTCAGTCGCGAATAATGCACCAACCCCGCTAGGGCCAAGCATTTTATGCAAACTGAAAGCAAGGTAATCACATCCCAAATCCTTCACATTGACCTTATTGTGAGGGATTGCTTGGGCTGAATCAAGCAATACTTCTGCACCAAAATCATGAGCGATTTTAGTGATTTCAGCAACTGGATTTGTGACTCCATCTAGATTGCTTGTGAAGGGGATTGCGACAAGTCGCAATTTGTCACCTGCTTGGGCACAGGCATCCTCAAAAGCCTGCAAATCAAAGGTATTGTCTTCATTGGATGAAACCTGTTGCAGGTCAACAACCCCTTCATTTTCTAATTGTAGCCAAGGGACAAAGTTACTATTATGTTCTTTATCGCTAGTGATGACTACATCACCTGGTTTCCAATTAATACCATGGGCTACTTGATTAATAGCAGCAGTAGAATTCAGAGTAAATACAAGTTCATCGCGAGGCGCTGAAATGAAATTAGCTACCGCTTGACGCGCTTGTGCCATCATCAAAGTAACAGCATATCCCCAACGATGTGGACTTCGACCACCACAGCCTGGTGTCTCCGTGTAGTAAGATGAAACTGCCTCAACTACTGAGTCTGGCCTCAATGTGGTGCACGCATTGTCAAGATAACAAACTGGATTCTCTTTTCTCAAAGGTGCGAAATCTTCCCTAAACCTATTTGGAACCAATTTATCACCACGCTTCTTGGTCTGGTAAGTGATTGCTTATTGGGGCGCTACTCCCACACCCTTCACATGTGATTCGATTCGGGAATACTGAGGAACAATCCTCACACCGTTCCCCTGGCGGCCCAACTCCATAACATTCATCGGTCGCACAAATTACCTCTAATACACCCGTTGGCAAGCGAGTGATTGGAGTGATGCTACCACAAGAAGGGCACTTACCTCGTTGCCCTACATCTACCACCTCTTCACCTCGTAATTTGCGGCTGACTTCTCGGGCACGGTCGCTCTCAATCTCTTGGCCGGTTGCTCCCAACATCATTTGTGGATACCACAGTAGGTGGATTAGAGACCAAACACAAAAGATGCCGGAGATGAAGTATAAGAATCGATAAATCCCCATTCCAGATGAATCTCTATATGCCACCGAATGAGCCCCCAACCATCCGTTAATGACTACTAAAGAACCCCAAACAATGAGTATCAAAACCCACGCTTGCAGGCTATGATCTCGAACCGCATCCTGCATCTTGCGAGGGTCGGGGTGACTATGTTGAGTCACCACATGTAAATCGCGAGTTTGCATAACGGCTTGCCATGTATTAAAACTCAAAAACCCAAGAACCACTATACCAATAATCACTCCCAAGAAATCAATCAGAGTAGCATTAAAGGGGAATTTTGGTGCCCCTGCAATTGACATTACCAGACCTGCCTGAACTGAGACCCAACCCACGAAAAGATAGACCGTTTTTTCACGCATTAAGGGGTACTCAGATAAGGTTCGCATTAAGAAAAGTGCCCAAAGAACAAAACTAGTAATCATCATTGCAAAAGCTTGCCACTCAACAGCATTGAGGCCCTCAATCCCGACCTTCCAAATATTTCCTCCACCGGAGAACTCTCCACTCGAGAGGTCTGACGAACCACTAAGGAACGCAAGTGAGCCAATTAGTAAACTAACGAGGGTTCTGCGACCCCATGTTTCCCTCACCTTTCGGTAATGAAATGAAAGCTCTACTTTCAAGTCATGGAGAGGAACTAACCAAGGTTGGCTAACTGAAAGGTGCTGCTCAAGTCGCATGCTAGATAGCCGCATACCGGTGTGCATTTGCTCCCCTATCGCCTGCTCTGGCTCAGGTTCCTCTTCCTCCATGTGGTGGCCGAGGATTAATCAGTCATTAAGAGGCAACCCTCATTTGAATAACGATTTAGTGTTTTCAACGAAATTATTCATGATTGGAATCAATGTGAAAAAAAAGAGCCACTGGCGTGAATTGAACACGCGACC
>CAUZNH010000183.1:0-3396 GCA_963581345.1 Candidatus Thalassarchaeaceae archaeon
CAGACAATTTTTTGATGTTTTCTTGAGCATATCCAGCGAAAACAATCCCATATTTTTGTCCGGTTGGAACCATATCTCCATCCATGTTGTTAGGCCGCATAATTTCAACCAAACCAACTGAACAATCATCTTCAAGCCGAAGGACTCTCACCACATAATCTCGGAAAGTTCCATGTGATTCCATTTCCCCATTAGCACGTGACCAAATCCACGACGGACACCATGCTTTCCATTCGCAGAAACCACACGCCTCACTACTTGGAGTTGCATCAAATGGTTCGGGGCCGAGTTTACTTGCTTCCCAGGCTACAAATGCCTCATCCAACACGTTTGGCCCTTCTGCTACGTAAACTTCAGAAGTCTTGGTGTACCAACCTTCAGCGGTTATTTTTGGGTGATTCGGATTATTAGCAATAACCAAATCTCGATACATTCTAAGTTGTCTACTTACTGTATCGTAAAGTTCACCATCTGGTGGTTTCCCCGTTTTCAAATCAGCAACAATCCAACCAACTGTATTCCCATCCTCATCACGGTCAGCAATCAGCAAGTCAAGTCTACCCATCAATCTGCCACATGAGGAGCGAAGAGTGCCTTCTGCCGACAAAACCATTTCCTGAATATCTCGCCATTGACCAACAGTGATAGATGTCAAAGAAACCTCGGTGTAGCCGGCCTTCATGAAAAGTATATTCAAAGCACCAATCAACTGCTTTTGAGCGTGCTCAAATTCTTCTTCCTTCCATTTTGGATGCCGAGCAGTGTTGAAGAATTTCTCTCTTTCATCATCCCATTGCCTAGTGAGAATTGATTTAGCTGTTGCAGGTAGCCAACCATCCTCTTCAGCATCTCTGCCGCTCAGATCAAGATTGCATAAATCCTCAACAGAATCGTGAACTGACGTACCTAGAGAAGCCGCCATGCCTGCCTTCCTTGGCAAGCGTTGACGTGATAGCCAAAATTTCCGTGGACATGCCTCAAAATTATTCCATGCAGAGGGGGAAAGTGAGTGGGTCCTTCTCCTATTTACCATGTCCAATTCACCTCAGTCTAACAGGCTTGACTAACTATCTGCGGAGAGCCCCAACCATTAATGCCATCGGCGGTAACGGGGAACCATGACTGACCTTCCTTTAGTCAAAGTGGATGAAAGCATCGATGTGAGTGGGGCTATGGTGGTCTCTTGCTTTCCAACCGTAAGTATGGTGTCAAATATCGTGGCCCATTATTTAGTTGAAAGTCTTGATTTACAATTTGTCGGTGGCGTTCGAGATTCTAGACTGCCTGCTGTTTGTTTAGTCCAAGATGGTGAACCATTACCACCAATTCGAATTTATGCAGGTGAGCCGAACTGCACCGTTGAAGGGTGTGACAAATTGGTTGTTGTACTATCAGATATTCAAGTTCACGGACGCTTAGCACTACCACTTACTGAAGCTCTATTTTCATGGAGTAAAGGGGCTAACATAAGTTCAGCAATTCTGATTGACGCCTTTGCCCATGGTGTGGAATCCCCTCACGAACTAGTTGATGATGATGATAGCGATGAGACTTTACTTGGTATAGGTGCTACAGAGTCCGCTCGTGCAAAACTCCTAGAAATGGGTGTTCCTCTACTAAAACACGGAGTTGTCGGTGGCATGACAGGTGTGATGATGGGGGAAGGTAGACGCCGCGGAATTGAAATTAGTGCAATTATGGCTGAAGCAAATCCTTCTTTTCCTGACGCTATGGCTGCGGCTAGAATCATTGAGAAACTAGATTTATTATTCCCTGCAGTCACACTAGATGCAGGACCTCTCATTGAAGAAGCAGAAAGAATTGAGAAACAAATTAAGGATATGTTGAGCCGTAATCTTTCGGCTAAAGAAGAACTCAGTGATGATGATGGGGCTTCAGCGATGCTTTACGGCTGATCTCAGTTAGAAATCTGAAAGAGAAGTTTGTTCTTTGGTATCTTGGTTTTTTAACCCCTCTCCACCCTCAGGTTCGTCGACTTTTGGTGCCGTTTCTTGGACTACTTCCCTATGTAGTGAAGTAATATCAGCCATCATAACATCGAGTTCTTGTTCAGACAACACTTTGACACTCAATCGATTTGCTTTGTCAAGTTTTGAGCCTGAATTTTCACCAGCCACCAAATAATCTAGTTTACCACTAACCGAAGTAGTTGTTTTACCACCCACCGATTTAATTTGCAATTCAACTTCTTTTCTAGGCTTACTCAAAGCACCAGTCAAACAGAATGTTAACCCAAGCAATGAACCAGTTGCCACTCGCTTTTCAACATCAGAAATAGTGAGTGACTCATTGAGCCTAGTGATTACTTCTTTCCGCTGTGCAAGTCCATTCAACAGTCGCTCAGCAACCGTTGAACCAACGCCATCAATTTCAATCAAAGATGCTATGGCGTTGCTGTATTTTGCTTGATTTCCATCTTCATCGGTTGCTGGAACATCATTCATGTGTTCAACCAATTCCATCAATGCCGCAAAACTACCAACGTTTTCAGCAAAAGCCTCAGCCAATTCTGGCCCGATTTTTGGTAGGCCAAGAGCTGCTAAAAATTGTGTTAATGTCAGACTTCTTGTTGCCTCAATTTCCGCCAACACATTAGAGGCTGACTTCTCAGCCATGCGTTCAAGGGTTAGCATATTTTCCATATCTAGATTATACAAATCTGCGATTGAATCTACCAATCCCGATTCGGACAACTGTTCGGCTAATTTCACGCCAATCCCATCCATTTCCAACGCTCTACACCAGTAAATTAGCGAGTGTACCTGACGGGCCCCACAAGACAAATCCAAACATTTGATGAAGGCTCCATCAACTACCAATTCATTATCACATTTAGGACAGTTATCAGGAATCAGTATCGCTTCTTTTGATGGTAATTTACTAGTAAATTTTTCACCATTAGCATGTTTCCTCCCAACCAAATCGGCTTTCTTCGCCCGACCTAAGGATTCTATCACTTTAGGAATGACGTCGCCTCTGCGAACCACTCGTACTTTGTCGCCGATATTGATGCCCAACCTCTCAACTTCCCCGGCATTGTGAAGGGTTGTCTTTTCAACAGTCACACCAGAAACCACCACTGGAGCAACGTGTGCTACAGGTGTCACCGCCCCCGTCCGTCCGGTCTGCCACTCAACCCCCATCAGCACCGTAGTTGCCTGTTCTGGTGGGAATTTCCATGCTAAAGCCCATCTTGGGTGGTGGGCTGTCATGCCCAACAATTTTCTCTTTTCAAAATTATCAAGTTTGAAAACAATACCATCTATTTCCCAATCAAAATTATCACGTTTTTCGGTATAATCCACAGTTAGAGCGATCATTCCTTCACAAACATCTTCAGCGCTTTCAGCCTCAATAACAGTGTCTCCTGCGATT
>CAUZNH010000184.1:0-3396 GCA_963581345.1 Candidatus Thalassarchaeaceae archaeon
GACAGTGATGGTCCTTGGCTAATTGAATATTCATGGGATGATGGAGATTGGAAGGGAATTACCCCTTCGTGCGCCGAAGAGAGTGCAAACCAATTTGAGTGTCAAGCAGACCTTCTTGCTCACGAACTGTCGTATGGCGACCATAAATTGAATCTCCGTGTCAATGATGGTTATACTACAAGTGAGGAGTCAACTTATTGGATTGAAAAGGCCGACCCTAATGATAGTGGTATTTCAAGCGGTGGTTCATCAAGTGGCATAAGCGGACTTGCTTTTATTATCGCAGGACTGTTTCTCTTGCTAGGTGGAGGGACTCTTATTTTCACATTAATGAAACGCGATGAGTAAACATGACATTACTCAACTGATTCATTAGTTCACAGTGGAATGTTGCCGTGTTTTTTTGGCGGAGTCCATTCCCGCTTATTCCTGAGTAATCGCAATGCCCGAATGAGTTGGATTCTAGTTTCCTGAGGTTCTATTACATCATCAAGCCAACCGTTTCGTGCAGCAACGTATGGGTCACCAAACTTACGCTTGTATTCAGCCACTAATGTTTGGTGTGTGTCATTTGGGTCCTCAGCAACTTTTAGTTCTCGACGATGAATGATGTTTACCGCCCCATCTGCACCCATTACAGCCAACTCGCCGGTTGGCCATGCAACATTAAAATCTGAGCCCAAATGTTTGCAAGACATTGCTAAATATGCACCTCCATAGGCTTTACGAGTAACTACTGTCATTTTTGGAACTGTAGCTTCAGCATATGCATATAGCAATTTAGCACCATGACGAATTATACCACCCCATTCTTGAACTGTACCAGGTAGAAAACCAGGCACATCAACGATGGTGAGCAACGGGATGTTAAAGCAATCACAGGTTCTGATGAATCGAGCCGCTTTGATGCTAGCATCAATATCTAGGCAACCAGCAAGGACTTTTGGTTGATTAGCAACAACCCCAACTGTCGCTCCATCCAACCGACAAAAACCGATGATAATATTGTCTGCATACGTTTCAGACAATTCAAGAAAGTGATTGTCATCTACAATCTCCAAGATGACTTTACGGATGTCATAAGGATGATTGGCATCATCTGGAATTAAATCTTGTAATACATCACAACTTCGATTAGCCTCATCACTAGTTTTACAGATTGGCGGTTCTGCTAAACAATGGTCAGGTAAGAATGATAGCATCTCTGAAACTATTTCGGTAGCATCATCTTCATCAGCCGCAATCATGCAAGCAATACCTGAACGACTTGCATGTAAATCAGCGCCGCCTAATTCATGCGGTGTGATCTCTCCACTTGCAGTTTCTTCTGTTTCTAAAGGACTAGAAAGAAATAATTGACCATGCTCTTGACCAAGAATTACAAAATCGGCTAATCCTGCAGCCAAAGCAGACACACCAACTACTGGGCCAAGAACGAGACTAAACATTGGGATTCGACCACTACATGCAACTATTCGGTCTAGTAAAACTCCAGTCCCACCCAGTGAATGCACTCCATCGTGGGCTCGCTGTCCACCCCCATCCCAAATCCCAACAAGTGGAATCCGAGCCCGCTCAGCCATTTCAGCAAGTTTAGCAATTTTCATAGCATGCATCTCACCCATTGAACCGCCAAATACTGAGAAGTCTTGAGCAAAGCAAAAAATTCTCCTGCCATCAACAGTGCCATGACCGCATACTACCCCATCACCTTCAATTGGATGGAGATGAAGATTAAATTGGTCGTTACGATGAGTTACAAAACTATCAACTTCAACAAAAGAATCCTCATCAACTAAGGCGTTGATTCTCTCCCATGCAGTTCTTCTTCCACTCGCTCGCAATGCATCAACCTTAGTTTGGCCACCAGCAGAGGATGCTCTTTTCCGTCGTAACAACAATTCCTCTGAATTATCACTAGGTGGTGGAGGAACTGCTACCATCAATATTCATCCAATCGCTGAGGGTGAATCACGATAGCGGTAAGAAAAATTAGCAAAGTAACCAATTGAAAAATCAAATTTTCAATTGGGAATCAAATAGATGAGGGGTTCTCCCCAACTAGGTTCTCAGCCCAGGCGGCGGCAATTTCATTTCTCTTTAATCCGAGGGATAAAAGATAGTGAAGTTTGACCAAAGAAACCTCTGGTGTGAAGTTAGTCCCGTGACCTAGAATCCCTAATTCTTGCTGATCTCTACCTTTAGAATATACATCCAAATGAACTGGTCCTGAAATACACTGAGTTGTAACTACTGCCACTCCACCACCGCCGATATACTGTGATATTGCATCTTGAACTTCATCGTTCTCTGGTGCATCTCCTGGATTATCAAGGGGTAAATGGCCTAACCCAGTACCCCAGAATAACACCCCTTGGTAACCATTCTCCATAGCATGAATAATTTGATCACCTTGAAGATGTGCTCCGGATATCAGTTGCATGATTTTAATGTCGCAATCAAAATTTGTTGGTTCCGAGTTAGCAATTCGGGAATCACCGTTTAGTAGATTGGAGTACGAATCTGTGAGAGTCATAGTTAATTCACCTCCATTGATTGATATTGATGCTAAGGGATTTTGATTGATTGCTGTAAAAGCATCCCGTCGTGAGGAGTGATTCTTTCTCACTGCACAACCAGGATTTACCGAGATGGTACCATCATCACTAGAACCATGCATTACTACAACGGTTGAATCTGTAACGCCTGATGGTTCTGGCCCAAAAGCAGCCCAATGAACCGCGGCAATCAAATTCTCAGCTCCATCTGTTGACCCGCGGTCAGATGACCGTTGTGAACCAGTGAAGGCAATGCGGCCGGCGGGACGCCCACCGGTTCCTGAAAATGCAAAGGCAATCGCAGCCGCAGAAATGTGCATCGTATCAGTTCCATGAGTAATTACTACTCCAACTGCGCCTTCACTAAAGGAAGACGAAACGGCATCAACCATTCGATTCCAGTGCTGTGGCCTAATATCATCTGACCACATATTCCCGAGTTTTTTGGTTTTAATTTGAGCAATTTCCCCCAATTCTGGAATTGCGGCTAGTATTTCTTCCGGCTCAAATCGAGCGGTTACAGCGCCGGTTGTATAATCAACTTTGGAAGCGATAGTTCCGCCAGTGTGGAGTATGTGAATTAGTGGTAGTTCGGTGTTCATTGAAACCACTGGCGTATCCAAATTAACAGGTACACTCACACCGAGATTAGTGATAGACTCAACCATATTCAGAGAGTGTGTAGCATTGTATCCATTCACCAATTTGACAGTGATATGGTCTACCGCTGTAGATGCTAGTAAAACTCCTTCAACTTCAGTTGGCCCATTCCAAGTAGTAGCAACTAATCGCACCCGAGTTCCGACCTCGGGCACCTCGCTCTGTTCTACCATTAACC
>CAUZNH010000185.1:0-3369 GCA_963581345.1 Candidatus Thalassarchaeaceae archaeon
AGACATAATCATATCATGCCGTAACGAGGTGGCTACCCTTGCTGATCGTACAGGCGCGGGAAGAACAGAGAGTGGAGAAGGCGAGCATCAGGGACAGGCTTTCGTAGCACGTCAAGATGGGTTAGCGGGTACGATTTTGCAAAGTCAGTTTATGGGAGATATTCTATCATCCGTAGAATATGTGGCTCAGGAGAATCGTGCGAAGATTGACCGATGGGGTTTCTTTGGCTTAATCGTCTTTGTTTGGATTCCGTTCATGGCATCAGGTGTTCTTGTTGGGGCCATGATGGGCCTTGTTGCTAGGATGCCATTCCTCAGAGTTCTAACTGCTTGTTTTATTGGTGGTGCAGCCGCTTCTATCACCTGGGCGTATACTGCTGAAAGCATAATTGAAGTGTTACACGCACTGAATGCAGAATTGTTCATTCCAATAATAATCATAGTGATTTTTATTGCCGCTGTGATGCATATTCGCACTAACAAGAAGAGGAGAAAAGAAAAATTATTCAAAGAGTCAGGTTTATTCTTTTCTGGTGAAATTATTGATTAAGCCACTATTTTAGGGGTGGATTTCATGGGCCTTGGCCCTCTCTCGCCCACACATGGTATGGTGGCAGTTGGCAACAAGATGGTTGATTTCGGGTGGCTTAGTAGTTGGTGCAAGTGAGTTAGGAAAGCGAAATGAGTTGATTGGTGCCTTGCTTGTGTCAATCCCATTAGTCTCAATTTTAGCAATCATTTGGCTTTATCGTGACACATCAGACACTGAACAGGTTGCTGATTTTACCACTGGTATACTTTGGCTAGTCATCCCATCTCTAGTACTATTCGTGACCCTCCCTATTTTCTTAGGTCGAGGCATGGAGTTCTGGCCTTCACTGGGGCTTGCTTGTGGATTAACGATTATCGCATACTACATCGGACTTCAACTAGCAACAAAATATTCGGGGATATCTTGAGAATTACTGAGATAGATCCTTGACCTTCTCAACTAGATTCATTTTGCTGATTCTCCACATCCCGAAGGGTGTTAGAGAGATTGAAATGAAGACCACAATTCCAATCAGAGTGAAAATTGAAGAGTTGGATGCGGAGACTGTGAAATATGCCGTCCATGTTATGAACGAGGCAAGCATCAATTTGGTGCCGATTACAGAGAAAAGACAGCCCAAGGTTCCACCAACCAATCCAATACCCAAATGCTCACCAAAAAGCATCAAGCCCAATCGATTGTTAGATGCCCCCAATACTCTCAAGGTCGCTAATTCTGTATCTCTCTCTGCCAAATTCATGACCAGTGTGTTGAATAGCACAGCAACGGCAATCAGGATGCCCAAGAGCTCAATTGCGATGAACAGACCATTTTGCTTTTTCTGTAGGGAGTTAAATGCATCTAGTGTGTCTTCACGCAACACAATGCTCAACGAACTCTGAGCGAGTTGTTCGTCCGGTTCGACCCCTTCGGGCAAATCAAGCATCACAACAGTTGCCTCGATTCCCAAAATTTCTGCTAGGTCAGCGCGATGGAAATACACAGTGCGGCTAAGATCGCCATGAGTGAATCCAGTAATTTTGATTTCAACTGTTTTAGTTCCAAAGACAAGTGAATGTGTTTCACCAATTTTCCAATCGAGGAAGTGATTGAGGCCCTCATCAATGAGGACCTCTGGTATCACTTGATTTGGAGACGGTAAATCACCATCTGAAAGGTAAACCAAATACATCGATTCTCCCGTTTCTGTTGCGACGTTCTCAATTCCGTAGGCTGTCAACTGCCGATTTTCACCCTCAGGGGAACCTGGGAAAATTATCATCAGTTCATGCTCAGCCCCATTTTCATCAGCCCATTCAACGATGGAATCTTCATTACCCATTGTGAAAGCCTGAGCATCCCAACTTTGTCGGTCCTCTAATCCCCCAAGAAAAATTTCGCCAAATGAATCCTGCATAATAATCATGGTTCCAAAAATCAACATTGAAAGGCCTACTGCAAAGAATGTGAACATCAATCGAACCGGTTTTCGTACACTGGAACGAATGGTTAATCCAACTGTTGCAGGCAACTTTGAGGTTAACTTTTGCAAACCCCTTGAGGATACACGAATCTCATGCTGTCCACGTAACACTTCCAATGGTTGCATTCGTGATGCCTGCCAAGCCGGCCTCAGCCCCGATAAGAAAACAATGATCATAGCGATGATGACAATCTGTGCCACCATGGCTGTTGGAATGGAAGGGTCAATAATTGGGATGCCAATAAGATCTTCATACATTGCAATCATCGCTGGTGCCCCAAATAACACGCCTGGAATAGCTCCCAGCACACAGCCGATGGCTCCAATGAAAACCGGGGCAATCACATAGCCAGGCATAATCGAAATTCTCTTCACGCCAAGTGTACGTAGTACAGCGATTTCCTTGGCCTGTGATTGAATCAACCTCTGCAAACTCAAGAAAATGGTAATGCCGGCAACGACTGCCAACATTCCTGTCACGATTGGATAGGTCTTCATCGCTCCGTCAACATCCGCTCGCAAGAATTCGACCGAAGTGACGCTTGTGCGATCATAAACGCTCATTGCAGAGTCATCGTTCTCTGCTGCGATGTTTGAAATCCCTCCTATCAGTTCGGTCAATCCGCTTTCACCAGGTTTCAGAGAATCCGGTGTTCCTACAACATCGATTAGCAGTAAATTTGATTCCCCTGTGCTAAAGTTTGCTAGTGCTTCAAGTCCCTCATTTGTCATGTATCCCGTTACGAAGGTCCCCTCTACGGCAGGGAGAATTTCCCCTTCGGTTGTGAAGTATAGATGATTAGAATGAAAGCCGATTCCAACCACTGTATAATTCAGTGTAAAGCCAGCACCTGCGCTGAGACGGACCGTGTTTCCAACCTCAATTCCTAGGGCTTCAGCAGCATGCTGGTCGATGACAATTTCATCGGCAGCAGCCGCCAAACGACCTGAGCAGCAATCATGATTTGGAATCCACACTTTGTCAACTTCTCCTTCATCTATTCCGTGCCAAACCCCTGCGACCAAACCAATCTCTGCATTTTCACTAAGTAATTGCCCATTCATCTTTAGTCGAGCTTCACATTTGTCTAATTCAAGTGTATCACTAGGCCATTGATTACGGATTTCTTGGCAGAGATTTTCTGAAGTTGACGCATTCCAGCTCCCACCATTGTTCTCAACCCAAACATCGGGTAGATTGACACCATTTTCATCATCTGCATAGATGCCATCATACAGCGTGGTTACCGAAATTGCATAGGCTCCAAAGGATATGCCTGCAAAGACTCCGATGGACACCATTAGAATGACTGCTGATAGGCGCAACTTTGTTCGCCAAAGACTTCTAGTTAGC
>CAUZNH010000186.1:0-3358 GCA_963581345.1 Candidatus Thalassarchaeaceae archaeon
ACTTAATAGATCTGCAATCACTAGTCCCATGGGATAGGGATGCAGTGGTGAATTCCGTTAAGAAAACTGGTCGCTGCGTAATTGTCCACGAAGCACCAAAAACCAGTGGATTTGGCGCTGAAATGTCGGCGAGTGTACAGGAACGCTGCTTCTATCATCTTGAGAGTCCAATCGAGCGAGTTACTGGTTGGGACACACCTTTCCCACACAGTACAGAATGGGATTATATGCCAAGTCCACAGAGAATTTCTGAAGCAATAAAGAGAACACAGGAGGATTGAACATGGGAATATATGCATTCAGATTGCCCGACATCGGAGAAGGAGTTGTTGAAGGCGAAGTCGTGCAATGGCATATTGAAGTCGGAGCATCGGTTGAAGAAGACGATGCGTTGGTTGATGTAATGACTGACAAGGCAACCGTCACCATCCCAAGTCCTGTTACTGGAAAAATTCTGTCAACTGTTGGTAAGTCTGGAGAAATCATCGCGGTAGGTGCTGTCTGTATTGAGTTTGAAGTGGAGGGGGCAGGAAATACATCTCAAAGTGCTGAGCCTGAACCTAAACCCGAACCTGAGGCTCCGGCTGAGCCCAAAACCCCAGAACCTGTTCCTGAAGCACCTACACCCACGCATAAACCAGTGGCACAAACAGCACCTAGCACCTCTAAAAGCACAATGAGCGGAGGAAGTGGAGTTGGTGGTCGAGCATTAGCATCTCCAGCAGTACGCCAACGAGCAAAGGACGAAGGAATCGATCTCAGCCAAGTTAGCGGTAGTGGCCCGGCTGGGAGAATCAGCCATGCTGATTTAGATGCTCACAGCGAAATCGGTGAATCTGGAGGTGGAATCAAGTTCTCAGCACCAGGAGAACCTGCTGAAGGAACCACGGAAATCCCAATAGTTGGATTACGTCGAAAGATAGCCGAACAAATGACAAAGTCATACACCAAAATCCCTCACTTTTCATACTTCGAAGAAGTTGATGTTACAGATTTGGAAGCGTTGCGCCAGTGGCTCAATGTAAATCGTACAGCTGACCAGCCAAAACTCACCTACCTACCTTTCATCATGCAGGCATTAGTCAAACTGTTCAAAGAAGGCCATCATGGATGTAATGGACATTACGATGATGAACGAGAAGTTCTCGTACTCCACAACGCAGTAAACATTGGCATTGCAACAACTACTGACCGTGGACTCTACGTACCGGTGGTGAAAAATTGCGAAGCAAGGAATATTTGGGAACTCGGAAGTGAACTCGGTAGAGTTGCGGGAGCAGCCAGAGACGGCACTGCCACCCTCTCAGAGCTTACCGGCTCAACCTTCACAATCACCTCACTAGGAAGGGATGGCGGACTAGGAGCGACACCCATTATCAACACTCCAGAAGTCGGAATTCTAGGAGTTCACAAAGCCATTGAAAGGCCAGTAGTTGTCGATGGAAAAATCACTATTCGCAGAATGATGAATCTCTCTTCGTCGTGGGACCATCGAGTTGTTGACGGCGCCAACGGCGCCGCTTTAGTACAAGGGTTGAAGCAACTTCTTGAGCATCCAACACAGATTCTTTGAGGTGAAATTGAATGGAACAAATTTCTTGCCAAGTTTTAGTCGTTGGCGCTGGACCAGGAGGCTATGTAGCAGCAATTCGGGCCGCCCAACTAGGTCTTGAAACAATTATTGTCGAAGGCGACCGAGCCGGAGGAACCTGCTTGATTCGTGGTTGCATTCCATCAAAAGCAATTATTCACGCGGCTGAAAGATTTGAGTCGCTTAAGGCCCACCAAAGTGGGCACATGGGTCTCAAAGTCGGGGGTGATGTTTCAATTGATATGCCTGCATTAGTTGATTGGAAAAATAAGATAGTTGACAAACTCAACAAAGGAGTTGAAACGCTTCTCAAGGCCAACGGAGTGAGATTGATTACCGGTTGGGCTACCTTCCTTGATGGGAAAACCTGCAATGTGACTGATTCTGATGGCAACAAGATTGCTCACATTTCAACAGAAAATGTCATTCTAGCAACAGGCTCGCAGCCAATTGAATTGCCATTTATGCCATATGATGAAGAACACATCATCTCATCAACAGGTGCACTTGACTTAGAAGAATTACCAGAAAAGATTGCTGTAATTGGCGGCGGATATATCGGACTTGAACTTGGATGCGCTCTAAGGAAACTTGGAGTTGAGATTACAGTAATTGAAGGACTTGACACAGTTGTAGCTATTTTTGATGCTGAAATTCGCCGGCCGCTTGAACGTTGGCTCAAGAAAAATAAGGTTAAAGTCCACACAAATTGTATGGCTCAAGGCGCTAAAATTAGTAGTGATGGGGTTGAGTTGTCTTGGAAAAACAAAGATGGAGATTTAATTTCAGAAACCTTTGGAAAAGTACTCGTAACCGTTGGCCGCAAAGCCAATACTAATGGATGGGGTCTTGAAGAAATGGGAGTCAAAATGGATGACTCTGGTAGATTTGTAGCAGTTGATTCTCAATGCAAAACAAATATGCGAGGAATTTATGCGATTGGAGATCTAATTGGTGAGCCTCTATTAGCCCACAAGGCTAGCGCCCAAGGCGAAATGGTTGCAGAAATTATTGCCGGCAAGAAGCGTGCATTTGAACCAGTTGCTATTCCAGCAATTGTCTTCACTGAACCTGAAATTGTCAGTGTTGGACTGAGCCCAGATGAAGCAACCGCTTTGGGAGAGGAGATTATTATCGGTAAATTCCCATTAGCAGCAAATTCGCGAGCGTTAACTCTTGAAGCAGAAAAGACAGGTGGGTTTGTGCGAGTCGTCGCCCGTGAATCTGACCATCTGATATTAGGTATTCAAGCAGTTGGTAGTCATATTGCGGAATTATCTGGAGCATTTGTCATAGCTCTTGAAATGGGTGCTGTCCTTGAGGATATTGCTGGAACTATCCAAGCCCACCCGACAATGAGTGAAGCATTCCATGAAGGTGTGCTCAAAACTTTGGGGCACGCAATTCACACGATGTGATGAAATGCGTGAATTCAATATTATTGTGGCCGGTGTTGTTGAACATGAAGTAGTTGCTGAGGAAATGAAGCGACTGCAGAAATTGCGTATCAATGATGAGATTCCTGACACTCTGATTATGGTTGAACATCCCGAAGTTGTCACAATAGGCCCCAAGGCTCGGAAAGATGGTGTTGAAGTCCCACAACAGTTTGACACATCCCCTATAGACCGAGGTGGTGGAATCACTTGGCACGGGCCTGGGCAAATAGTAGCATACCCTATTTTCCTTTGGGATTTAGATGGTGAAAAGAATGTCGCAGCAATAATCAAGTTGCTTGAAGATTGGATAATCAATACATTACGACCG
>CAUZNH010000187.1:0-3345 GCA_963581345.1 Candidatus Thalassarchaeaceae archaeon
CCTGGTTTAGCAAGGGTTGCTAACAGATCTTCACCATCATCTTGCTTAGACCACATACGAGCGGCAGAAGCACGAATCTCGGCCAACTGGCCACGCCTGCGCATCTCAATTCGAGCCTTGATTTCTGCTCGTTGACCGCGTCTCTCCTCAACAAATTCTTCAATATCAGCCTCTTCAACTTGTTCAGCACTTATGTCAACTACATATTCTTCAGCAACATGAACCTCTTCTTCAATAGCATCATCCTCAAGTTGTATTACACCATCATCGGCATCATCTGATTGTGAACTGCCAGACTCTGCAGAGGCTGCAACTTTTCTATCTCGACGGCTTCCACCATCTTCATCTTCAACCACAGCTTCAGGCAACTGAAATTCATCTTCTGGTTTTTCTAGCTTTACACTAGATTGACGCTTGCGTGGTTTCTTCTTCCGTTTTCCACCAGTCATCAACAAACCAGCAGCGAGTAACAATAGTGAACCAGTAAAGATGTACCCATACAACTCACTTTCCCACTCACCAGAGAGGAATAATTGGAATACAATGCCGAACAATAAAGCGAGATACATTAGTACACGACCAAACGACATGACGCCACCACCACACGCGAGCAGATGTGACCCCTCTTTCACTATGACGGCTCAGCGCCTAAGCACATCCAACTGCTTTTTTATGCTTTGGAGCGCTTTTTCTCGATGTGAAAAATCCTCTTTTTCCGGCCTACTCATTTGCCCAAAAGTACGGCCTGACGCCTCGCCATCGGGGGAAAATATGGGGTCATATCCAAAGCCTGACTCACCAAGTGTTTCACTCGTTATTGTGCCACGGCAAACCCCTACACCGAATACTAATTCTTCACCAGTGAAGAGTACTGCACAAGCGCGAAATTCTGCCCCGCGATGGGTTATTTCAGACATCAAATTGAGAACCCCTGAAAGGCCAATTTGATTTAGTACAGATGCTGAATTTACACCAGGGAAACCATTCAATTCATCGATGAAAAGGCCAGCATCTTCTACCAGAATTGAAGCATTTTGACCAGATTGATTGAGATATGCTTTTGCTTGTTCGATTTTTGCAGTTGCAACATCTTTCAGACTGTCTGATTGGGGCTCTATTACAATTGGAACTTCGCCATCAATCAGGAACTGTTCCACTTGGTAGCCAAGAGGTTCGAAAAAGTGCCTTGCTTCAGCCAATTTTCCAATGTTGCCGGTCAGGAACAGGAGTCGGTTCACGACTGTCGCATACGCCACATGCGGTTGATAGTTCCGACAGTTATTCTTTCGCCAATATCAAATGGTGGTAGTTGGTGGCCCCTGATATGGAACCAAAATCGCTGTTGCTTGTTGCAATAGGGGGTGCGTTTGGAGCAGTTGCTCGTTACGCCATTTCAGAATGGATTCCAAGCGAATTTCCGTGGAGTACTTTAGGAGTGAATGTAGTTGGATCATTCCTTCTAGGTGTGTTGATTGCGATGTCAATTATCAATGAGCAAGTTTCTCCTGAAATTCTTCTTCTTGTTGGCACGGGTGCACTAGGAGCCTTTACCACAATGTCAACCTTCAGCGTTGATGTGATTCAACTTATTGATTCAGGAAAACATATGCCAGCTTTCAGTTACATGATGGCTAACTTCACCCTTTGCCCTCTCTCTGCCTTCATCGGTTGGAGATACGTTCCGATGCTCTTCAGTTGAATCAACTAAGAGTGATAACGAACCCTAGAACGTATGATATTGTAGCGATTGATGACTTCTTTACTCTTTACAGGAGGAGAATCTGAACCAGTGTAGGTAAGGTTTTCAGCATTATTATAACCCTCAAAAACCCAAACCAAAGCCTCTTCGTGTTCTGGATGACTCGCACTTAAGCACTCACTGAGTACCTGTAAATCAAGCCCCATTCTCTCAACCTCTGTAGTTGATTGGGAAAGGCCGAAATCAATTATAGAAATGCCCTTTTGATCATCCCAAAGTATGTTGTTGGTAGTTAAATCACCATGAACAGCACCAAGCGAATGGAGTTGACGAATCGCATTCCCAACCTCGTGTAAAACGGACTTAACATCTATTTCACCGCCTCTCAACACATCAACAAGTTGTGAGCCTGGCATGAGGGATTGAATCATTGTACCATTACTCATCTCACATGCTAAAAGGTGAGGGACCGGCAAACCTGAATTACACAGGCGCGCTAGCATTTTTGCTTCCGCAGCCATTCGATGGTTTGTCAGCCTGCGGTCAAGAGCGGGGTCTCGGTAACCCCTCGGACGCCTCAATTTACGCACTGCTGCTAATCCCAAATATTGGCCATTAGAAACTTCAGCCTCAGCCCCTACATGAATGATTTTACCCTGTTCCCAAGCCAACATAACGCTCTTCCACCCCTTTGCGATGGCTTTCCGGAGAATGCATGCATTCAAAGCGGTGGCGGCGACCGGTATATATCCCGGAAGTGGTTGAATGCAGAGCCTACCGCTAGTCATTTGCTCCATCGATGATGATGAATCAGATGCTGATTCAGACATCACCCGTCAGCGAATTTTGTTCGCTAAAGAGCAACTTGGCGACAAAGTGATGATTTTGGGGCATCACTATCAACGTGATTCAATCATTGAACATGCTGACGAAACCGGCGATTCCTTCCTTCTAGCGAAAAAAGCCGCTGACTCCAAGGCTGAATACATCGTATTCTGTGGAGTTCACTTCATGGCGGAGTCAGCAGACATCTTGACATCAGACAGGCAAAAAGTTGTGATGCCAAATGTCAGAGCAGGATGTTCAATGGCAGACATGGCTGACCTACCAGATGTGGAAGCGTGTTGGAATGAACTTCTCAATGAATGTCAACTTGAAGATCCGGCGATTCGTGAGAACCCAGATAGCCCAGCTGGCAAGGGAGAAGCGTATCTCGTACCTGTGACTTACATGAACTCAAGCGCGGACCTGAAGGCTTTTGTCGGGCATCACGGCGGGGTTGTGTGTACGTCCTCAAATGCTGCCGGAGTCTTAGAATGGGCTCTAGAGCGGGCTGGAGAAAATGGTAAAGTCCTGTTCTTCCCTGACCAACATTTAGGCCGTAACACTGCTTTAGCAATGGGTTACGAAGAGGAAGATATTGCAGTTTGGAATCCAATGTCCCAACCTGACTGGAATGACTTGAATACCTCTACGTTTGTACTCTGGCATGGTTACTGTTCGGTCCACCAACGCTTCACCGTTGAGCAGATTGATAATCTCCGCGATGAGAATCCAGGTGCGTTGGTGATTGCTCACCCTGAATGTGAGCGAGAAGTTGTTGATGCATCTGATGCATCCGGTTCAACTGAGATGATTCGCCGCTT
>CAUZNH010000188.1:0-3316 GCA_963581345.1 Candidatus Thalassarchaeaceae archaeon
CAGCCCAGCCACCCAAGTAATTGCTAGTTCCTTCACCTGTGCCCAAGAATCCATGCCCGAAAACGACCAGTGGGCCACTTTCATTGAGGTCAGCAAGAATCTGTGGAATTACCATTGTGAAAGGTATTTCAGAATCTTCAACATATTGTGGCAATCCATCTGCACCCCTTACAAGCAGGGCTGGTGGATTTTGAGATTCAAGATATTGTGGTGCTGTAAAGGTACCACGGATTCGGCGATATAGTTTATCGTCATCCCCATAATTATCCTCGCTCGAGGTTACAGTGCACCCAATCCCATCTTCACCTAATCGTGTAAGTGCGTCAGAGCGCATTGTTGAGATATCACTTAGAATAGATTGAGAAGAAGCAGTGTGGAAAACCCATGCCGCCTTTATCGCGATAAAATCGTATGCATCCTTGGCATCAGCAACATCGCCAATGAATGCCTCAATTTCTCCACGGCGTGACTCAATATCCTGCGAGGTCGTGGTATTTCCATCAATGATGGCCTGCATTGCCGGAGATGGTGTGATTGGGTTTCCTGATAGGTCAGTTAGCCCAATGAATGCGACACCATATGTTGTATCGTAATCAAGTGCGCCCAATGTGCGCATGAATACTATTGTTGCTGACGGGTTAGTGGCGCGATCATCCAATTCAACCCAATGAGCAACTCTTTCTCCAGTCTTGAGATTAAGCAAGATAGTTGCATGGTCGTCCGAGAGCGAAGTGGCGATGCTGTGTTGGTTTGCAACCCCAGTCAAATTTGGTACCGTGGAAAAGGCAGTCATGATTTGAGTAGAAGGGCTAAATCCGTCAAATCGGTTCAAGGCTACTATCTCTACGTTTGAGGTAGTTCCAGAACTAGGGAGTGTGTTGCTAGCGTAGTTTACTTTGTAGCCAGTAGTCGTTGAATTATCAACATTGAGAAACGCGTTTGAAGGAAATGGTAGCATACAGTGTAGTGGATTCAGGTTTTCACAACCATCTGTGGTTACAACCTCTACAGGTTCACTTGGAACTTCTATCTCATCCTCTATTATTGAGATATCATCACCTAAACCACCCGAAATACAGCCAGAGAGAAGCATCCCTGCTGCCATTAGTAAAGCGAGGGTCTTCGAATACGCAGTCTTGTTCATGAAATGAACTCATGAAGACGCGGTGATAAAGTATGCTCAAGTGAGATTATAGCCCAGACCAATGCAAATGATGCGAAGTGACAAAGGTCACGGTATCCACCACGACTTGTGGCCGACATTAGTGACTATGCTTGGTTTGTGCGGGACCTACCCGCATCTGCATCATCTGTGTTACTGGGAAAGTCACGTCTCTATGCAGGAGATTGGGATGGCAATCTCTGTTGTTGGAGCGACCAAGGTGACCTCTTGTGGACTGGGAAAGCAGAAGATAGAGTTGAACGGATGTGTGGGGCAAGTGATGCTAAACCACCGTTTATCTGTGCTACTGCTGGCAGTAAAGTGAATTGTATTGATGCTGCAAGTGGCGAGGAGCGATGGAATCACCAACTCATTGGGTCGTCAGATTTAGTCGCTTGTTCTGATGATGGCAATCGAGTGATAGCAACATCATCAGTATACGAAATCGAACTCAATGATTTCATTGAAACAACATGCTGGCGCTTTGATGGGAATGGAGAGATTGTACGCCAGGATACCTTTGAAGAGCGTCCTTGGCATCTTATTTTAGACAAAGCCGGGGCAGCTAGAATGGGTCTTGGTCGCCCACGTTGTGGATTAATTATGCAGACAGATGACGAAATTACCCACCTAAACTTAGCAGATGATGATCCGATTTTATGTGGTGCAACAGCATCAGGAAAAACGGTTTTTGGCCATGCATCTGGGATTATTTCCCTCCTAAGTAAAAATGGTAAAAAGATGAAATCACTCTTTGATGGGTCTGAAGAAAGTGTTCTATCAATTCAATCAGATGGCAAGGTTGTGATTGCTGGGGGCGATGACGGTATGGCCCGGGCGGTCTCTTGTAAGGGAGGCGAATTATGGGTCATGGACCTCGGGCAACCCTTAGATGAATGTACAATTGCTTTCGAAATATTAGGTGAGAAGAGTTGTTGGGTTGCAACATGGAATGGTATTCAAGCTAGTCTTTGGGTCCTCGGTTCTGAAAGTGGTAAAGTTCATGTTGAATTTGACAACCTACCGCGTATCCATACTCTGACGAGTAGGGGTGACCGGGTTGCAGTTGGGATAGATGATGGCAGGGTGGTGTTGTTTAATCAAGAACTATTCTCCCGCCGGATTAGTCGTGTAGATAATGATTCAGATGAACCGACTGATGATACTGGTTCCAAAGAAGGCCAAAGCCGACTGTCATTGCAGGAAAAATTACGCTCACTTCGAAAATGATCATATCAAAATATCACCTTTCCCCCATGTTAATTTTTCTTGAGGGAGTAATTATGTTACTAAAATTCAATTCATACTCTAGTGGAAAAAGGGGTCACTGAGTTACATTTCCGGTTGAAACAGGGTGAATCAACCGAAAGATTTATGGACCAGCGCCACCCAGAGCAAAGTCGCTACTCCTGAGGAGTGGTGGGGCTGGCTCGTCCAGACCCCGTGCCCGTCTGCCGGCGTGGGCCCCTCGGGGGTAGAAGTCGGCCGCCAAAACGAGCAATCGTTGCGGCGATGACTGGAACAGAAATTGACTTCGGTTGATGGAAAAGAAGGTCTTGCAGGAAGTGAGGAGCACCTCGGTGCAAATCCACCAAATAGACAGGGGGGAAACAACCTTCGGGAAGTTGAACCCAATAAATTTGGTCTGATGGTTGAGGAAGTGTCCCAAGCTCGCTTGGGATGTGAAATTGACTATTCGCTCTGGACAGGGAATCGAGTGGACACACGATGACCGGAATTGGAAGTGGAAGATGGAAGCTGTTGGAAAACAACTGAGATCAACTGTGGGAGATGGAGGAAGTCGAAAGACAACCGAAATTAACTACAGATGGTGGAAGAAGTTGAAAGATGGTGGAAGTTTACTATTGAAGAAGAAGGAAGTCAGTCCGTATCTTGAGGAACTGCACAGGGTGATGATGGAATTGACTTCGAAAGAAGAAAATGAAATCACCTGTGCCTAGGGAATCAGTTGGGTTTGGTTAACTCCTAATCTGCTGTGAAACTTGGAAGCGGTGAAACAGAATCGAAAGAGGAAGTTGAATCGTAGTGGTGGAAGGAAGACCTCGTGTCAACCGGAAGCCGCAACCAGCGGAGGCTGGTGAGTGGGAGGTAGTACCACCTCCGGAACGAAACCCACTCACCAGTTCTCCCAAT
>CAUZNH010000189.1:0-3244 GCA_963581345.1 Candidatus Thalassarchaeaceae archaeon
AACCTGCTGTTAACTCACTGATGCAAGCGATGGGTAGGCCGATTCGAAAAATGGGTGACCGCGCATTTGTTTTATTGTTAGAAGATAGACTATTGATGCCACAATTCAAGAGATTACTTCCAACCAATATCAACATCTTGACTGTGTCAAGTGAAGAGTCTACTAGTCGCCATGCAACACGTTTCTTCAAACGCCATCCAGACCCAGCAATTGAAGATGATTAGACACGAAGGATTCAATGAGGGCGGACTCAACGGAGTAGGTAGGTGAGAACGATGGAGTGGCAGGCAATCACTATTCAAGATGACCAAAATGAGGACAACGCTGTACCAGATAAACGCTTTACCGAGGGCCTAAGTGCCTCTCCCGAATCCCTTCACCAAAACTTCCTCTCAGACCTTGGACACCTACAAGAGATTCATGATATTCATCAAACGACGATGGAAAGCAACTTTGCACCAGTAGAAGCAAATTTTGATCGCATTGCCGGTGTGTTATCAACGGAAACAATGTTGGAAAAATTTGACGGAAAATCCAGTGATGACCATCTCTCATTCCCACTCCATGGGTGTGAACTATCTGGCGTCAAACTTAGTGCTGCTGAATTAGGTAATGATTCAATCATCAAATTGAATGTGATTGGTCGCGATGGTGACGAATTTGAACAGGCTTTCTCATTACCAAGCGGAAGTCGACTCGCAACAGCCACCTGGGATGGCGGCGAACTGCATCTCAGCCTCAACCGCTTGAGTTAGTCTAGTTACCACTATTTCAGTAACTAAGCGATTATGGGAAACAGTTTCGTAACCGTTTCTTGAAATCAGCGAAGTGGCACTTCAGCAAGTTCACCAATTTGGCCGAGTACTCGTCCAAGTGCGTCCTGAGCCTGACTCTTGTGAGCCTCACCCATTTCGTGACGTGAGTACCTTGCCTCTTCGAATACACTGTCAAGAGCAACCAAAGCTTCCTCATTGATTGGCAATGCCTTACGAATAGCCATCTCGAATTCACGGACAGTCTCAAAGTCACGTCGTAGGAAGCGGTGTCGCATCAGAATTGCACAGAGGCTTTCATAACAGTTGAAAATAGCCTCTCTAGTTTCATCTCCCGCAGCCAACAGTTCTGCTGTGTAAGCAAATACATCTGCTAACTCTGCCATTGCTGATTGCTTGCGGCGGCGCCAATAAACTACAAATGCAACTGCTCCAAGAACTCCTGCAATTAAACCTCCATACAGCCAGTTACTAATTCCATCTTCAATGGTTACCGCCGATAGCACGGTAACTTCCATAGTAGTTTCAAGGCGCTCTCTATCATCTTCAGCAACTTTTTCATCAGTTGAGTTGATTTGTATGTAAAGTGAACCGTAGGTTGAACCATCACCATAAGGTGCCATTGGTGGTACTGAGACAAACTCAAACCAGAACGAACCGTTATCTCCTGTGCGTCCAGTCAAAGTCCTACTAAGACCTTGTGACTCATTGTACAGAACGGCTGTTACTGCAATATCACTGGCTGGGAGTTGTGTGTCCTTAGCTGTTCCCTTAACCCACGCGATTACTCTGTCACCATTGTATGGTACTATCTCCACACCAGTCTCAAAGTCAACAGGAATGACCACGAATATTGATGTGTTGATTTGATCACCATTGAAGTTTCTTGAGGTATTATCCATGGCTCTTAGAGTCAAAGTAATTTCACCTGCAGTCATATATTGTGGAGCGGTTAACTGGATACTGAAACTACCGTCTTCCATCCATACAACTTGCTCAGAAATACCAAGGTCACTCTGATTCCAATAGAGAATAAGGTCGAGCATTTCTACTGGATTACCACTTCCTCCAACCTCAAGGATTCTTCCTTCAATGATAATTGGATGAGACGAAGAAGAACGGACGATGATGTTCTCATTTTCAACTAATTGCCAATCAATATCAGACCAAGTAATCAAAGTCGTTGTTGAATTAGTTGCTAGCCATGATGCCTCGCCTGCATAGTGTGCTGAAAGTGTGTGCTCACCACGTGCTGAAGCCATACTAACTGGAACTAATAGTTCAAATTCACCAAATGAATCAGTTGTTACAGTGTCAACAAATACTCCATCAAGCAAAATGTCAACACTTCGCCCTGAAATCCCTGGCAAACCTATTGCATCGGAATCATACAAACGCCCGGACACATTCCAGAAGGCACCGCGCGTAGCGTCACCGTTGTCCTCACTAGTCAACAATAAGTCCGAATGATGAGCAACCCAAATTGTACCATTCGCACTTGCTTCACGATACCAACCTTGTGCTGGAGCATAGATTTCTACTGGGTGCGAACCAAGCCCAATGTTGTTAGGGATTGTCCACTCAATTATCCAAACCCCATCAGAGTCGGAGTACACTGTACCTAGGAGCGTACCGTTGAAACGTACCTCGAGTGAGTGATTTAGGAGCCATCCTTCGGGGAGGTTATCCCTTACCGTTCCTTGAATCGTAAGGTTGTCATTGATAGCAACCTCTGTTGGGAGAATCAAAGCTACATTGACTGCGCTGTACACATTCCATGAGGTGTTCGCTTCTGAAGGCAAGTAGAAGGTTGAGCCCGTAAATCTCATATCCATCATCTGAGCTCCTAGCGGTGAATCCGCAGGTACAGGATAGTAGACTTGGAAGTTACCTTCACTGTCTGTTGTAACATTTGTAAGCCAAGCATTGTCAAACCAAACTTCTAGGGATTCGTTTGCTAATCTGTTGTCAACAATATCAAACAGAGTACCATCAATGATGAGTAGTCCTTCTCTGTCTACATCGCCTCCGCCACCTAGCAGAACGATGTAGGTTGGAACGCTGATGTTTACCCACTGTTCGGCTGATGAATTGAGGTAATACTCTGGGTTTGTTGAATCACCTTGACCTATTGGATCAACCCACATGAATCCACCCTTGAAGAAAATCGTCACTAGGTGGCTGCCAGCCGCTGTTTCGCTAGGCATCGTGTACATCAGGCTGTAAGTCCCAGTAGATGCATTAGACTCAATGAATGCTCCAGTATCGTTACCATCAACTGATAGATGCAAAATACTGGCTGCTGGCACCCCTCCAACTTGTAACAAGTTTCCATGTTCATCAATTAGAGTTCCATTTACCCAAATCACATCACCTGCGATGAAATTACCTTCTACTGAATCAATGATAATTACGGTTGGTGCTAATATAATGACCAGAGTCGTATCTTCATCACCAAGAACCCCTGTAGT
>CAUZNH010000190.1:0-3239 GCA_963581345.1 Candidatus Thalassarchaeaceae archaeon
CACACCAATCACCTTCATTTACGAAGTAAGCAGAGTGAATCGCTCCACCTGCCCCGTGATGTAAAAGGGACAGCGTTGGTGCTTCTCCAAGCACAGCATCTGCACGAATAATTACCTCACCTGCAGGTCCGAAGGAAGGATTACCAAGATTAGTATCATATCCTATTACAACTGCTAAATGCCCTCTTTTTGAAAGATGTACATTTGTCATTACAGTACTATCAACGGGGGCCAGCGTTCCATCTGAAACTTCACCTTCTGCAAAAGTGTGTAATTGAGTTGAAGAACTATGCTTTGTAATCATAAAACCTCTCTCACCATCATTGCTAGCCACTGATACAATATCTGGGACATCCATATCACCCCAATCAAGTGCAATAAGTGTAAGAGTATTGCCATCGAAACTTGCCAAATAGCCATCATCTCCAGACACTAACCATCCTGAATTAGTGACGGAAATATGACGCGGAACAGAATTCCCCGAGTTCACTTCCGAGATTCCTGTGGATGTTGATAATCGCAGTGGGGAATCATCTGTGCGCCCAACTAAAATTAGCGCCTCTGTTCCTTCATTATTCCAAAAGACTTGCTCAATTGTCTCACCCTCTCCCAGCATCGGGTCCTCTTCAACACCAGGGAGGGTCAAACTAGCCTCCAACCAGAAGGCGCCAACGAGCAGTGTCACGATAAATACTGAAAACCAAAACCACTGCTTTTCACTCTCTTCTTGAAGATACTCACCAATAGTGACTAGCCAAGAAGGTGCAAGTGGCTCCGCCATCAAGGATGCCAAGACTACGGCAGGCTAAGTATTGACCGCCCGAATTGATACTAATCTGATGTGAATGCCATTAAATATGGAAGGGCGGTCGCCGGCCCTGCCTAAGGTAGGGAATGGAACATGGCAAGAAAACCCGCAGTGATGTACCGCAGCGCGAAAGGACAATCTTACACACGTCGGGAATACACTGGTGGGATTCCAAATAGCCGAATTACAAACTTCCACATGGGTAACCGAGTGGCTGGTGAAAAGCGTGAATTCCCAGTTGAATTGACACTTAAAGTTGACAATGCTTGTCAAATTCGTCACACCGCTTTAGAAGCGGCTCGAATTATCGTGAATGCAACCATCCGTGAAGCAGCCGGTCCACATGGTTACTCACTCCGTGTTCGTGTATATCCTCACCAAATTCTCCGTGAGAACAAACAGGCAACTGGTGCAGGTGCTGACCGTGTTTCTCAAGGTATGCGCTGTGCATTCGGCAAAAATGTCGGCACCGCCGCCCGAGTAACAAAAAATCAGAAGGTTATCACTATCCAAACATCTCCAGCCCACTTTGCTGTAGCAAAAGATGCACTTCGCAAGGCAAACTGTAAGTTACCAACTACATCATCAATCGTTGTTGATCGTGGCCATGAACATCTCAAGGGACTCGTTTGAGGCTAGAGGATGTCATCAGCCCAACCATCCGACGAGCGGATAATTCGATTGCGTGAAAGCGTAGTAAACTCGCCAACAATTTGGAAAGGTGACTACGCTTACTTCATTCACCCTCTTTCAGACGGTGTACCCCGTCAATCCGGTGAAATGCTAGCAGAGGCGCGCGACATCGTATTAGATATGGTTAACTGGGATGATATAGATTTGATTCTTGGAATTGAAGCGATGGGAATTCCGTTAGCAGCTTGTATCTCCATCGCAACTGGGAAACCACTTGTGATCGGCCGAAAGAGACCTTACGAACTTCCCGGTGAAGTGAGGGTTGACCAATCAACTGGCTACTCAAAAGGAAGTATTTTCATTAATGACATCAATCCCGGTGAGCGGGTGTTTGTGGTTGACGATGTCATCAGCACGGGTGGCACACTGCGAGCCGTTTTAACAGCGGTTGAAAAGGCGGGAGCAATTGTCCAAGATGTAGTTACAGTCTTTGAAAAGAATAGTGTCGTAAGTGAAATAGTAGCAGAAACTGGTTGGCCAATCCGCTCTATTGTTAGAGTTAGAATGGATGGAGATCAAGTAATTCTACTTGACTGAGGTGAATAAATGGATCTTAAACGACACGACTTCCAACTCGACGAATTAGTTGAGAAAATCCAGGCTGGTGAGCATCGGCTTGTTGCTCTACAACTTCCCGAAGGTTTGAAAATTCAAGCCTTAGATATGATTGACTCATTAGAAGCTAATACAGACGCGCAAATCATTATCGCCGCTGACCCATGTTATGGTGCCTGTGATTTGGTTCACCACAAGATGAAGATGATGGGGGTAGATTTGGTAGCACATATGGGACACAGCCAAATGAATATTGATTCAGGAATGGAAACCCAATTCATTGACGTAACTTATGATGGAACTCCAGAATTAGCACCAGTCATCCCTTTCTTATCAACTCACAAAAAGATGGCTCAAGAACGCCTTAGTGAGGCTAGTGTTCAGGAGATTGGTGAAGCAGAAGCGCAAGAGAGATTCCTTGATGCGGTTGGCAGAATCACCCCTCTTACTGATGTGAAATTAGGGCTAGTGGGTTCAATTCAACACCTCCATTTGCTTGAAGATTACAAAGTGATGTTAGAAAATGAAGGGTTTGATGTCATTATTCCAACCGGTGGTGACCGACTCACTTTCCCTGGTCAAGTTTTGGGCTGTAACTACTCAGGTGATGACCCCTCAATCGGCCACTACTTGTTCCTTGGTTCTGGTGACTTTCACCCGATTGGGCTAGTTCTCCACACCGGAAAACCTCTGTCTATTCTAGACCCTTATACAAGTGAAGCTAGGGAAATGTCACTAGAACAGATTGAGCGCATTTTGAGGCAACGTTTCGGCTTAATTATGGCCGCTGATGGGGCAAAATCTTTCGGTATTTTAATTGGTGAAAAGCCTGGGCAAATGCGCCGTAGTATGGCATTGAGATTGAAACGGCTACTTGAAAAACATGGTAAAAAAGGATATTTGCTAGCGCTGGAACATGTTGGGCCTGAATTAATTGATTTCTATCCAGTGGATGCGTTTGTCAATACTGCTTGTCCACGAATTGCAATTGATGATTCTGTCAAATATGCGAAGCCACTTTTGACTCCATTTGAGTTAGAAGTAATTCTAGGTGAAAAGCAATGGGAAGAAGGCTATCAATTTGATGAAATCCCATGATTTCAAAAAGAAAAACTTTGCGCTTTACAACTCAAGATGTTGCGGCTCTAGCCAGTGATTTGGAGACTTTGTCCAATAGTGCAAG
>CAUZNH010000191.1:0-3236 GCA_963581345.1 Candidatus Thalassarchaeaceae archaeon
ACAATTCTCTGTTTCGGAGCCGCAATTTCACTTTTCGGACTTTATTTCACAGGAGGCGATCTGTTTGGTTCAGCAAATTTTGCGAGGGTGTTAGCAGTGGTTTGTATTGTAGTAGGGATTAGCGCAGGCATGAATATCAAAGGAGAAGATGTTCAGGGTGAATCAAATCCACATGACTTGATGAAAATGCGCCGCGAGTCAGAAGAAAACGAGTAAATCTCTCACTTTAGGTCAACACCCGGTCCTCTAGTGTGACCCACTTTTCCTGGTGGCCGTTTTTTCCTCCCCTTCTTTTGTTTATTTACTGATTTACTAACTTCTTTTGCAGGGGTGGAGGTGCCTTCGGTTTTATCGATGCTGGGTGTTGTTTTCTCGGTTTTCTTACTCTTTGTGGTTTTTTTGGTATCATTAAGATTGTCACTCAGTTCGGCTTTGCTGGCTCTGTGTTTGGTGGCTACTTTGAAGTCAGTATCGTCATCATCATTCGCATCATCAAGAGATGAATCCCAACCTTCTTCTTCTATTTCTGATTCATCTAAGGATTCAGTTAGAACATTGAAGGCATCACTTGGTCCTGTTGGCATGTCAATTTCTCCAACTATTACTTCCACCATTCCTTCAGCTAGGACTTTACCTTCTGCCCCCTTTACGCCACGCTTTGGTTTTTTTTCAGCAACATTTGGGTCGGTTGCCATATCCTCCAAGGAGAGTTCTTGGTGCTCAGGTTCGACCTCCTTTTCACGCTCTTCTTCATTGGTTGATTCTTTTTCCAACACTTCTCTCTCAAGTTTACGATTTTGCAGCGAAGATTGGGTTTTCCTACCTATTGCAAACAAAATTAGCGGTCCTATGACTAGTAGTGCAAGTACAGATTGAACGTTAAAATTATATCCGGTTTTAATACTCATCCAAGAAGCTAGAGAGTTTGCTTTTTCCCTCATTGGATTCAAAGTTGGAGTGGAATCAGAACTACTGGTTTTGGGGGTTGAAGTCTCAACGAGAATCCCTAATGCAACAGAGAATATTGGTTCTGGATCACTGCTTTCATTGAAGTACAATAGCCCACCACTTACACCTGCAGATTCGGCAGTGAAATCTAGGCGTAATTCGTTTTGGTCTCCACCCATTCCATGTGCTTCTAAGTCTATTTTTGTCGGTAGATTACCAATCGACACACCCTCTTTGGTATGCCATACAGGGGTTAATCTGACTGGAACAAGGCCCTCATTCTTCACTGTGCACAAAAAATAACTTGATTTACCAATTGGTATGGTGTGGTCGGGGGGATTACACCCTACGGAAAGAACGGCTCTGTGGAGATTTTCATCATCAGGAAAATGGTCAATTAGAACTGCATCAAATGAACTAGTGTCACCAAAACCATCACCGTCACGGTCGGCCCACTGAGTTTTCTCATCTGGAAAAGCGTCGGCCCCGTCAGTAGTACTCCAATTTTCATCAGGGTCTGACCAGCCATCCCCATCTGCGTCTGGACATCCATTTCTATCGTAGGTGGAATCTCCGTTGATTCCAGGGCAGTCATCATCTTCAGCAGCAAGGGCAGGTGAAGTAAAGGCTAGTAGAGGGATGAGCAACGTTGCCATCATCAAAATGGTGACACGTATGCTTCGCATATTGCGAGGCTAGCCTGTTTCCTCTATCAAGCCTCGCCGAATATGCGTTTTACTTTCACTCAAGATTTTTTGAATCCGTTAATTGATTCAACTGGGAATCAACCACCTACAGCAGGTGAACTTAGATTCAAGGTTCAATTTTCAATTTATCGTCAATGAACGCCCGCATATATTCGGGTAACTCACCATTGAGGAATATAACGTCGTGAACGTCCTCAAGTTTCATCAGAGAGTAGTAAATTTGCATAGCAGTAGTAGGTGTTGCTGAACATCCAGTACATCCACCTTCAAGGGAGATTGAGATTATTCCACCTTCAGTTGAAACAACATTTACCTCACCATCATGGGCATCTAATACCGCTTGAATAGGTCCCACGGATGCGAGAATTGTTGCTTTATCTATTTCCGCCATCTACCCGCCTCATTTAGTCCGTAGGGCCCGACCTCTTTCAACCATCGGTAAGTTGTAGCCTTCCAATACCATAAAATCCATCACATTAGGATGTAGGTTGGCTGGGATTCTGTACAATCATTGATGGCATCCGTGTCTTACGAATGGCTATGGCAAGAGGTCTTAGGGTTGCGCTTCTTGATTTACTCGTTGAACGGGCAGAATTTGGCCATGGCGGTAATATGGAGATACTTTTTCCCCTTGCTGAGAAGTTTTCAACTCTAGAAGTCTTGTTACTCACTCCTCAATTCCAGTCTGATGATATCGGCTTTCGTGCAACACAGCAGGTCAACTCCGAATTAATCCAACTGGTCAAAGCTGATGTTCCAACTTGGGTCGATGATTTCCCTTTCGTAGCCATTCCAACAGATTCTGAACTCCAGCAAGCGTGTGCAGGCGACGTAACAATGCAGAGGGTTGCTTTACCATCTGCTGATACTATTACTCTCAAAAAATGGCTCACGAATAACTCAGTTGATGTTGTGATTTGTACTGGAAGCAGAAGAAATGTCTCAATGTGGGAGCCATGGATGGAACATGCAGCGAGTTTACTACGTGCTTCGGCTGCTTTGAAAATACCAACTCTAGGGATTTGTTTTGGACATCAACTTCTCTGCAAGGCATTTGGTGGCAAAATAATTAGAGCAACATCAAGGACTGATTCAGTAGTTGAACTTGAGTTGAGCGAGATGGGACTAAGTGACCCGATTTTCACAGGTTTGTCTCATCCAGTTTGTCTCTTTACTCATCAGGATCACGTAGTTGAATTACCTAGTATTTGTGTTGTACTTGGAGAGGCGCCTCATAACTCTCTAGCAAGTATTCGATTAAACGACAAATCTGGAAACCTTTTGCCGGTTTGGGGATTACAGTTTCATCCTGAGGTAGAAAAGAACCGGATAGCTCGCTCAGTTATTCTGGGTCATATATCTGAAGAAGAGGCAAAGGCTTTCGATAGAATACATGATGGGGCTGTGATATTGGCCAATTTTGCTGCTGAGGTCGGGAAAATGTGTTGTTGATGGATAAATTGGCGATGTGTTTGTAGTTTCTAAGATATAGCCATGGTAGCATTGGGTGGATATCGCTTATATGGTGCCCTCAAGTCGGCGGGCCAATCAGGTGTTAACGATGATGGAAAATATACCACT
>CAUZNH010000192.1:0-3226 GCA_963581345.1 Candidatus Thalassarchaeaceae archaeon
TGGAATGGAGTACTTCGCAAGACTCCAAAATCCCCAAGGGGTTGGGCAAGCCTACAGAAATCCCAACCTCCCATTCCAGAATTTGCTTGTGCACAGGGAGTTGGATGCCAACAAAGGGATGGAGGATTTTCCGCTGATTGACATCATGTATGTCGATTTCATTGAAATCTTCTTGGCCTACAATGGCGAAGTGGAATGGAGGCCGAATTTCATGGCAGCAGCTCCCAAAATGGTGGAGAAGGTCAGAGATGGCGGTGTGCTCATCATCGACAGAAAAAACGTGCATGAGGATTACGACCAATGGTTGGAATTCCCCCAAGGCGAATTCGAGGTTTCGCCTGGGATCACGTTGGAACATGTCGGCAAAGCTGAGTGGCTCATCCTCGAAGTTCCACTGAATGGAGGGAAACACGAGGTGGAAGCTGAAGTATTCAAGGTGTCCAACAGCAACCCTCTCGGAAATCCCGACGATTTCCTGATGACCCTGATGAAAGAGAGGAGATTGGCCCCTGAAGATTTGGAGGAACTCAAAGGAACCTTGCCCGCAAGGTGGCCAGAGCACCCCTCAAACGAGGAATATTATGAGAGGGTGAGTCAGCCGGAATTATTCGATAGGCCGGACTACCCTGAACCCCTGCAAAACGCTTGGAAGAGCGAGCAATACGACGAATGGTTGCAATGGCTCATCGACAATCCTGAGCACCTGAGGCCTGTTGAGAGAAATGAGAGAATCGTGCAGATTGGCAACACGAAAGTGAGGCTGATTCATGGCGACATTTTGGAGCATCTCGATTGGTTATCAGCAAACCATGCCAGTCTTGCCGTCAGAAGAAACCTTCAGGATTTGTGTATCGATGAGAATCATTTCTTGGCCAAGAATACAGTGAAATTGCAACCCTTGTGGATTAGGAAACCGATTGCCAATCTGATTTGGTCAGGGCCAGATGCCACACCGAATTTGACCAGTGAATTGCTGAGGCTCTCAAAGAGCAGAATCCTTGCAACCGTCTCACATGGACAAGCAACTTTGCAAGAATTGGAAGATGCCCTTGCAGACTACGATGGAAAGGTCACTGAATTGGTGGTTTTCCACTTGGATGAGGGGGATTATGAATGAGTGACGAAGAATGGATCCCAAGTAAGTATTGTAAGGCCTATCAAGAGATGAAACTATCAAAGATTGATAACATTTCAGAGCATTGTAAATTTATACATGACAAGTGGCCCATGTATCAAAGGACCTTTTTTGCCAATAATCCAACTGCAAGCGAATCTGATTGGCCTGTGTGGGAATCTTATTATCAGAGAGGGAATTGGGAGGATGATATTTGGTTTATGGGTGGTGTAGAGTTCAAATACTCATGGCCCTATCATGCCGCATTTATTGAGGAATTTATGCTCTACTATATTCACAACCCTCAGCAAGATATCACAGAATGAGTAGCAGTTGGGTGGACAGAATCTACACACCATCTTTCATGCACCTCTAAGTAAATTATTCGATGAGGAGACGAAGGTCATCACCCGATACACGATGAGAAGATATCACCAAGGATTTTGGGAATCGGAGATGGTCCATTGAGTTACTGCAAGCACAGTGAACGCTGCAGGATGCAGGCTAGGAGGATGGGATATTCACTGAATAATTGAAGGGTGCTCAACTAATCTGTGCAAAGGCATTGATTGCTGCATCTACATCCTCATCGGTAACATGTAAATGAAACACTGCTCGTAATGAAGTGGGTGAAATATCAAACAAGTCAACACCTTGGTCAGCTAACCCTTGAACGGCCTGTTTTGCGTCTTGACCAGCAGTGAGCGTGACATAGACCATGTTTGTTTGAACTGCGGACAAATCAACCCTATATCCATCCATTTCATTTACAGCCTCACCAAATCTTCGTGCACGGGCATGATCATTCGCTAACCTGTCAACATTATTTTCTAACGCGTATATTCCTGCTGCGGCGATAATTCCGGCTTGTCGCATACCACCGCCAAACATCTTTCTCCAGCGATGTGCTTGGGAGATGAATTCTGAACTCCCTACCAAAAGGGAACCAACAGGAGCGCCCAAACCCTTTGACAAACAAATAGCAACTGAATCACAATTTTCTACCAACCTCGCTGCTGAAATCCCGCTAGCAACTGAGGCATCGAACAACCGCGCACCATCCATGTGAACTGCACAACCACGTGACTTCGAAATTTCACAAATCTCGTCAATAATATTGACTGGGTAACACGAGCCTCCGCCACGGTTTGAGGTGTTCTCTAAACACACTAGAGTAGCGTTTGGATAGTGTCCTTGTGAGCCCTCTGACTTGCGGATCGCCTCCCCAACATCAACAGCTGTAATTATCCCTGAAGGTCCGCTTACCCGCGCTACCGAGCACCCAGAAAGTGCTGCATAACCCCCGCCTTCGTATGTGTAAATGTGACTATGCGTCTCCAAAACTATCTCATCGCCAGGATTTGTATGTGTCCTCACTGCTACCGCGTTTGCCATGGTTCCTGATGAAACGAAAAGTGCCGCCTCCTTACCAAGCATTTCGGCTGTAAGTGCTTCCAATGCCTTGACTGTCGGGTCATCACCTAGAACATCGTCTCCAACGGGGGCTGAGAAAATCGCCTCGCGCATTTCCGCAGTTGGTTGAGTGACCGTGTCTGAACGCAGGTCAATTCGGTCGGTTGAATACTCGCGCATTGTTATCGGGACAACGACTTCACTCATAGCGAGTGCGCTTGATTCATTCTTCAGAATCTGCTGATATAATGAGTATTGATAACACGCATTATTGAGATGTCAAAATACGATGGAAATGGTGCACTCCTGTTTCACGAGTAGGAGAATACCTTCCACGCTCATAAGCGCTAGATGAAACACCTTGTTGAGTCGATTCTACAACGAATTGATCTTCCATCTCAACTTTGTCAAGGTCAGCGCCAGCGCCTTCACCAAGTTTATTTTCATCCCAAACATAACCGTGATAGATAATTTTTGTACGGTTAACTGAAATTGGAGATATGATGTTTACAGAAAGCCCCCATGGGTAAAAATTCAACATTAATCCCGGAAAAATCCAGTAATAGTAGGCTGCAATTTCTTGACCATAATCAGGTGAAGATTCTGGTAAGTCAAAACATGGCTCACCTTTGCGAGCCATTCCAACTTGGAGAACCCCACCATCAAAAAGTTCGGTGCTATAGTTGTCGTAATCTAAAG
>CAUZNH010000193.1:0-3218 GCA_963581345.1 Candidatus Thalassarchaeaceae archaeon
ATCTTTGAATTGATTGAGATTACGTTGAATGATTTCTTCAGTGCGTGTATCAACAGCACTAGTCGCTTCATCAAGAATGAGGAGTGGGGGATGGCGAAGAATTGCTCTTGCTAGTGAGATTCGCTGGCGCTGCCCTCCTGATAGTTTGACTCCTCTGTCACCGACAATCGTGTCATATCCCTCAGGGAACTTATGAATAAATTCACTTGCACCAGCCAGCATAGCGGCTTCCTCAATTGATTCTTTACTAGCAGACTGGTCTGCATAAGAGATATTTTCCCGAACCGTTCCATGGAAAAGATAGACATCTTGACTTACATAGCCTATCTGGTCACGGATTGAACTTAGAGTCAACTCGTTAATATCTGAACCATTCATTGAGATAGACCCTGCATCAGTTTCGTAATACCTAAGAAGTAATTTGACAATCGTTGATTTCCCAGCTCCTGTCGGGCCAACGATTCCTACGCTTTGGTTGCGATTCAATTCAAATGAAACACCATTCAAAACATTGTTTCCATTGGGATAGGCAAAGTGAACATCATTAAAAGATATTGAGTTTGCAGGGATCTGCAATGATTCTGCGCCCTCTCTATCAATAATTGACGGCTCAAGGTCAATCATTGCGAATACTCTGCGGGCGCTTGCTTCAGACTTCTGAATCTGGTTAACAAGCATCCCTAGAATAAACAATGGCATAGACATTCTAGTACTCATCAATAGGAATGTGACAAACTGTCCTGGAGTGATTCCTCCTTGCGAAGGGCCCTCAAGCATCAGGTAACCGCCAGCGGTAGCGAGAACCCCAAAGGCAAGTCCTGCAATTACGTAAATCCCGGGTAGGAATTTTGTGCGTTGAACAGTTGCACCAATTGCATGGTCTTTGTAAGATGAAGATTCACCGCCTACGCGGTCAGCCTCATACGATTCTGCGTTATATGCCTGAACGACCCCCATACCTGAGATATTGTTTGAAAGAACCGCATTAATATCACCAAATGATTGGCGTGATTCCCTGTACTTCTTTTGTACACGTGTTGAGAAGAAATAGATTAGTGGCATTATGAATAATATTGGCACGAACAAAATCAATGCTAGTTTCCATGACATCCAAGCGAGGATTGCAAACCCTGTGGAGAAAGTGATTAAGATTCTAATCATTGATGTAGATGCATCGGAGAGGAAATTTTCCAATTGGTTGACATCAGCAGAAAGTACTGCCATAATATCTCCCGTTTGCCGGTCCTCAAAGTAGCGGATTTCCATTTTTATAAGCGAATCAAATGCCGCCATCCTGACATCGTGCTGCAGATATTGTGCTAAAGTTTCCCAGCAATAATTTGAGACACCTTGAGCAATTGCTAATCCGATAAATGATCCTAATATCAATAATCCGTATAACGCAAATTCACTTGGGTCACTGATTTCATTAGATAGAACTGCATCGGTAAGAAATCCCATTGCTACGAATGGAAGTAAATCAAAAATACGTGCTATTCCATTTGAAAAAATGCCTAAACTTGTCCTTCGCCAATATGGTTTGACATAAGGGACAATTCGCCATAGTTGGCGACCAAGAATTTGTTTGTCACCGGCTTCAGATGTCCCATCTGAAAATTTAGCAGGGGGCCCGCCCTTCGGTGTTGGCTTCATCGTGCGCGCCTCATGCCTCCCCTCTTTCAAGGCTCGGTATTGTATGGTAACCAAATCAATGCCGTGTTATCACTATACTTACAAGTTAGTATCTCTAAAAAAGGTCAATTATCCGAAGAAACAGGATGTGCTGAGAGTTCAGTATTCACGCCATCCGTGGCTACAACTCTTACAGGTGAGAATCCTAGTTTCCGGCTCATCTGAGGCTCGGGTTTGTTTTAGTTCAGCGAAGACATCCATCTCCTCACATTTTGGACAAACATACATTTCATGAGTAAGCACTCCTTGGTGCTGCTCAGAATCAACTATCACTTCTTTAAGGTGTTTCAAATCTTTTACCTTTGAGGAGGTAATTGAATTTGCAGTATCAACTTCTTCACCTGAATGCAACTTCACCTTACCTTTGGTTGGCCCAACATAGTTGCACCGGCCATTTGGACATTTGATGTTTCCATCAGGGCTAGGGAAGGCTAAGGTTCCACACTCAGGACAGAAGATGATATCACACTCCGATAGGGGTAGCGGATGTCCATTCGCTTTTAAGCAAGCCGCTTGAGATCTATTATCAACTATTACAATTATAATCTATATCGATGTTTCAAAGGCCCTTACCTCTTTGAAAAATACCTTGTTGATTAGGGGGCTTCTCCTTTTGAAGGGGGACCTGTTGGGCGAACTATGCGCCTCAGTTGGGACTGGCGACTTGCCCGTATTTTTGACGATGCAGGAGAGATAGTAGATGAGTCAATTTGGAATGTTGGCCGGAATCCTGCAATAGTTGCATCCCGTGTTTCACTTCTGAGTAAGGGCAGGAAAACAGACGAGGCTAGACGACTTGCTGAACGTTTCCCTGATGCTATTGAAACACCAGTTCATGAGTTGTCAACTGGTTGGTGGCCCCAACTTTTAGATGAGGAGGTTGAACTTCTTCAAGAAGCAACTTTGGTGATTGCTCGGTCAGGGGTAGCGGCCGCATCAAGTGACCCTGACCGTCGCCTTGAGCATCTTGTTGGCGCTGGCGACGAGATGCGAGCTACATGGACAACATTGGAAGCAAGAGTGATTGAATGGGCGGGCCTATTTCTTCCTGAAATTGATTTGGATGGGCAACGTGATGGGATCCCTATTGCGATTGCTGAGGCGAACACACTTGAAAGCGCAGCAGACTCCCTTCACACTAAATCTAGTCCAACTGGAATTAGTGAGGCTGAATGGGCTGCTTTGTCTCAATGGGCTAGAGGGGTTGTTGAAGTTGAAGATCGCTTGAAAACGGTTGAATCAGCAATTAGAGAAGTTGCTCTTGAGCACCTTCCTTCAACCTCAGCATTAATTGGGCCATTACTGGCGGCAAGAATGTCAACAACAGCACATGGAAGAGAGAGATTTGCTCGTTTACCATCTGGAACGGTTCAAGTTCTTGGTGCGGAAACTAGTTTCTTTCTACACCTTAGAGATGGTATTCCTGTGCCAAAACACGGCCATTTATTCCAGCACCCTTGGGTATCAAGGTCACCTCGCTGGGTGCGTGGAAAGATTGCTAGAATGCTTTCTGGAAAGGTATCTAT
>CAUZNH010000194.1:0-3211 GCA_963581345.1 Candidatus Thalassarchaeaceae archaeon
AATTTCATCTTCATCGTCAATGACAGGGTCGTCATCAGATTCAACATCTAATTCTGCAACATAGACTTCAGCCTCAAAGACATCCTCTTCAATTTCGGCTTCTTCCTCAGTTGGTTGTTGGCTAGTTCCCTCTTCCTCAAGCAGTAAGATGTCGTCGTCGGAAGCAAATGATTCTAAGAGCCGATCAATCAACTCCTGCTTACGTCCAGATATCTTCAATCCAGCCTCTTTACACATTGCTTTCAGGTCAACAACTTTGAGCGCAACAAGTTGCGCTGCAGTTGGAATAGAATCATCGACCATTCTGTGACCCAATCACATTGGGGCCACTTAGGGCTTTCAACCCCTTCGGTATTTAGCAGGGCACACATACGATTTTCTATTGATAAGTAATTCTCTGAGAATGCTAGAATCCCGTGCTATGCACGGGTTTGATGTTCTGTAAAGATGAATCAAAGTTATTGCATTTGTTCTGATTGACGTTGCCACTCAATCTGTTGGTCAGTCCATCCTAAGGCACGTAATTCCTCATCGGTGTAAACTGGCTGAGCAGGTGCAGGTTCAGCAACTTCTGGTGCAGGTTCAGTAACAGCAGCAGGTGCCTCTGCCACCTCGGGTTCAATTGCTTGTATAGGTTCATCAATTTGTGGTGTTGAGCCTGGTTGTTCACTTGGAGTTTGGGAATCCATTGCCTCTAACTCACCAGTGTCACTAGTTTCTTCTTCGGACACCGTCCCACGCTCCTCCTCTGCCTGTTCAAGTACTTCTTCTTCGGTACTCTTTTTGTCAGGTGAATCAGGTTGGGCTACTTTCTTCCATGCTTTTCCTGCTTTATGGGCGCCAACGCCAGCGAATATTGCTAGAGCCAATGAAATTGCAGCTAGTGGTGCACATAATGGCAGGTTCCAGCGAGGTGTGACTTCCGCATCAATAGTTGCTCGAAATCCTTGAATCTCTGGTGGATTCTCATATTCAAATACTAAGCAATATTTACCCGCTGGTACATCAAAAGATATCGTCATTTCATTACCAATAATCATCGGTGTTATTGAACCATGTTTGTACCGTTCCGGAAGAGATTCTATGGTTTGTCCATACATCTCATCGCAAGGCGAAGGGAATAAAGCAAGTCTGAATCCAGTGTTTTCGCCATCAACTCGGTAACTAACCAACTTGACATTAACTGGGATTGAGGTGACTCCAGCAATATCTATTGGAATCCCAGGGATATTCAAATCGTGTGTGATTGAACCTGAAAACTCGTCATTGCCGTCCCATATTTTGGTACTCATCAAGTCAAAATCTAGTTGTTCCCACGTATGCGCTGAATCCGGGTCATTTCGGTTTATAATATCAACCTCCTGACTGAATTCATGGGGGTTATTGGAAATATCTCCTTGGCTGAAAGGATACACCGCAATGGCTCCAAAAACTACAACTAACAACAATAACAATATCACATTGTTACGCTTGCCATTCTTAAGTTTCTTTAACACTACAACCTTTTCTCGACGCTCAATCTCAGCCTGACGAACTACATTTTGTTCGGCTAATTTGTCAAATGCTCCCTCGTCCATCTCCTCACCAGATGAAAGCGAAGAGGACGCCGAACTTCTTGGGGGTCCTTTTGGCCTAGAACGAGGTGGACCTGTTGGTCTTGAACTAGGTGAACTGGATGGTCCTGCACTCGGTGGACCTGCTGGTCCCGGACTAGGTGGGCCGGGTGGACCTGTTTGCATGGAGGCGGCAGCGCCTTCCTGATTATGAAAGGATAGGCCTTGTTGAAATGTTAGATATTAGCATAGAAATACAATTTCAGTCAATAAAAAATGTAAAATGGATGAAAAATAGACCCACAGGACTCAAAAATGGTGAAGGTCCCGGACACATCATGACAGTCCGGCTGGCCATTCTATCACGCGGCCCGAGACTGTATAGTACTCGACGCCTTTTGGAAGAGGCTGAAAAGCGGGATTGCTATGTTGAAATTCTTGATCCAATGCGGCTCAGCATTACTGTTGGGAATGAAGATCCGCGCATTCTAAATGCCGGCTGGCCAGTAGAAGTTGATGCTGTCATTCCTAGAATTGGATATTCGATTACACACCATGGCGTTGCATTGATCAGACAATTTGAGAGACTTGGAGTCTATGTGGCCAACAGTAGTGAAGGAATTAGCCACAGCAGAGACAAATTACATGCAACTCAGCTGCTTACAAAAAACCGCATCCCTGTCCCTACCACATGCCATGTTAGAACTTGGCAGGACGTTGAAGGAGCACTATCTAGAGTAGGTGGGATGCCTGTGGTAGTGAAGGTTAGTGAGGGAACCCAAGGAAGTGGGGTTTTCTTAGTACAAAGCGAAGAAAGGGCTAGAGAACTAACCTACAAACTTCTCTCAGAGGGTCATCATGTACTTGTGCAAGAGTACATTGAAGAGAGTCATGGACGCGATGTTCGAGTTATTGTTGTCGGAGGAAAGGTCGTTGCTGCTATGAGAAGGCGTTCCCGTGGTCGTGAGTTCCGCTCAAACTTTCATCTCAATGGTACTGTTGAAAATATCGATTTATCTGTTGAATATGCCGATGTTGCGCGCCGCGCAGCTCGCTTGTTGAATCTTGATGTCGCAGGTGTTGATTTGCTGGAAAGCAACCGCGGACCACTAGTTTTGGAAGTAAATTCTTCTCCCGGATTAGAAGGGATTGAGGGGGCAACAGGCATCAACGTAGCCGGTAAAATCATTGAACATTGTATAATTAATCAAGGATTCAGTAATGTTGGACTAGACCAACTTCTGCGCAGCCGCCCCGACCACGGGGTTGTCAGTGTAAACATCAGCCGACACCCGATATTAAATGGAAAACAAATTGGTGATGTATTTACTACTGTCAATGAACAATTTGTATTTGCAGTTGCTCGTGAAGGAATGCACATCTGGAAGCCGAGACGAACCTTCATATTGAGGCGGGGTGATGAGATTATTTGTTATGGTGAAATTGCCAAGATTCACCAACAATTAAGCTCATGGATTTCACACTCTGTTGACAACAACAATGTAAGCCCTTCAACTATTGAGTTTAGTGATGAATCCTACTGAGCGGCTTTTTTGAATTCAATGAACGTTGGGCGGATAACACCACTCAACACACGAAGCATTCATAATCACGAGTGGTGCAACCTCTGTTCCCTGTAAGGGGATGGGAATGGGTGT
>CAUZNH010000195.1:0-3206 GCA_963581345.1 Candidatus Thalassarchaeaceae archaeon
GCATTCCAACCGCTGCTCGGAACTGCCAATCTAAGGGTAAAGTTGTCTTGTGGCAGTTGGAGACCCAAATCCATTGTCAATGTCAAAGTCGCATTGACCTCCATCAAACGAGCTTCAATTCCTGGTACATGAGAATATGTCCATGATTCGCCTTGCTTGAGATATCCATCCCAATCCTCAGTCACACGTTGTTCTTCCCAAGTAACTTGCCAAGTCCGAGTACTGACATTGATTTGGAAGGCCTCACGCGCTGACGCACCACGGTCGTCAGTAACTTCAACTGCTCCTTCAAATTCACCCGACTTATTGAGAAGCATTGTAATTGATGGTGCGCTCGAGTCAACATCGTTTCTAGAATCACCATCACCATCGGAATCATCGCTTAAATCCAAATCCCAAGCCCAGGCAAGAACTCCTCCTTCTGGGTCAGATGAACCCTCTGCATTGAGAGTGATTGACTCACCTACCTTGGCAATTGGCTGAGAGAGAAGTTCAATCACAGGATATGCGTTTACATTAATCGTCCAATGTGTTTCATCAGTTCCTCCTTGGTCATTCTCTACTATCAAAGACACCTCATATGTACCGGGTGTTGAATATACATGATTGGTCAATCCTTGAGTTGTAGTTGTGGTTGAACCGTCACCAAAATCCCAAGTAAATTGTGTTACTACTGTTGCATCTGGAGTTGAAGATTCTCGCGCATCAAAATTAATTGGCTCACCAGAGTTGATTTGGTCAACATCAACTGTCAGTGTGGCCGTTGGCTCTGGAGGGCCGATTGGATTAGTACATCCAGATAGGGGGACGCTTGCTAACATTATGATTGCAAGGCAGTAGGAACGCAGCGCGATGGCTCTCTTCTCGTCCCTCATAATTTCACGAGCAAAAACCATCGTTTAACAGTATGACGCTATATTGTCTTACTTTTTTAGTAATCATGGATGAATTACAAAATACCAGATGATTTCATTCATCGGTTTTCTGCCACTCTATATCATCATCTAAAACGGGAACATCTACCTGCTCATAACCACTCAATTCGGAGTTAGATGCTGCAGCCTCAGCCAAGTGTCTATCCGCTGTCACCGGGTCAACAGCATCACCTTGAGCCATTGTATAATGGTCTTCCATAGGAGATTCTACTAGCAAATCATCCGCTTCAGCTTGCTCAACATGAAAATCTACAGGAACTTCACTCTGCTCAACTTTTGGTTTCGCTAAGGTCTCATCATCAAGTTCAGAAAGTACATCACTCCGAGTATCAACATTTTTTTGCGCATAATCTTCAGCGATTTGTCCTTGAACCTCTTGTTCTAGTTCTTCAAAAGTCTTAGGCTCTTCTTGAACTGAGCCGGACCGCCCAAACAACCTGCTTATCCATCCCATGCACGGCAAACTATGCACCCCCACATAGGCTTCACCCATCCTTGACTCACTTTCCACAACTTCAAACGGGGCAGACCCGCCCGAGATAGTATATGGCACACGACCCACTTGCTGGTTGTCGCGTAGTTGGATTTGATTTGGAAACCACTGGTTTGCAGAAGAAAAATCACCGCATCGTTCAATTTGCAATTGTTGGTAGTGAACATGATGGTTCCTCAATTCATTTTGAATCATTGGTAAATCCACAACGAAGTATTCCAGTAGATTCTTTCCGGATTCATGGTATTAGTGATTCTGATGTCAAGCATCAACAATTATTTGGACACTATATTGAGCAACTGAATGAACTATTCACAGATTCTGTTGTAGTTGGCCATAATGTCAAAGCATTTGATTGGCCATTCATGGCTAATGAATATCTTAGATTTGGCAAAACGATGCCTCAACCTCGAGCAATTATTGACACCCTGCAAGTTGCGAGGAAATTGAAATTACCTAGACCTCATGGTTTGGGACCACTCTGTGAGCGATTTGATGTTAAACTAGAGAATGCCCATGACGCTGCGGCTGATGCTGCGGCTTCTCTACTTCTTTTGTGGAAAATGATGGAAGCAAACCCTAAACCATTTCGCCGTCCACTTGAAGATTTACAGACTTGGTTAACCGCATCAGGCCGCGATTCCTCAGGGAATTTAGGACCTGGATATGATGACCTCGAACCTTTTGATTCGGATGGAAAAATCCGTATTGACGGGGATAATCTCATCATCGCTTTTGGGCGACACCGAGGCTCAACTCTGAATCAACTTGCAACAAATGATGACAGTTACGTTAATTGGATGCTATCACCAAATGGACCGTTCCAAGAGGATGATAGAAACAATATTCGCTCACGGTTAAACAAAACAAGCGAATTACCTGACTAACTGGAGGGGGCGGATTGAGCAATGTCAAGTTTGGCGCTGATGCGTGGGATGCTAGATTCAGTGGGGATGGCTGGGCCTATGGCCGAGAGCCAAATCGCTGGCTTGAAGAGAGAATTTCTCCGCTAACATCTGGTAAGGCATTATTTCCTGCTGATGGTGAAGGGCGTAATGCAGTCTGGGCAGCGACAAAAGGTTGGGACGCTCATGTCTTTGACCTCTCGGTTGAGGGTCAGAAAAAATGTGTGAAACTAGCAAAGGAAAATAGTGTAACAGTTACTTACGACGTAGATGACTTAGAGACTAGAGACTTCAACCAGCAAGAATACGATCTGATTGCATGTTCCTGGTTCCATATCCCATGGAGCATATTTACCACTCATTATCCACGTATGTTAAATTCACTAAAAGTAGGTGGCCATTTCATCACCGAGGGATATCACACAAGTCAAATTGAAATGAATAGTGGTGGGCCATCATCACTTGAACTTCTTTGGAATTTAGATGAGGTGATGGAAGTTATTGGAGATGGTTTTGAAATTATACACGCTGCGGTTGAATCTACAATTCTTGATGAATCAGATTTACACCGAGGTAAGGCAAATGTGGTACGAATTCATCTTGTAAAGTTGAACTGAGTTTGGTTCATTCACGCTCAGAACGATGTAGTGGTTTCCAAGGTAAAACATCACACCAGTCCCCCATCTTCCAACTTGAACCAGCGACATTAACACTGCCAAGTAATACCGGACCATCCCAAGCAAGGTCAGACAATTTTTTGATGTTTTCTTGAGCATATCCAGCGAAAACAATCCCATATTTTTGTCCGGTTGGAACCATATCTCCATCCATGTTGTTAGGCCGCATAATTTCAACCAAACCAACTGAACAATC
>CAUZNH010000196.1:0-3169 GCA_963581345.1 Candidatus Thalassarchaeaceae archaeon
ATCATTTTCTTGTAGCCTAAGTCCCCACGGCTGAATACTGGTTGAAGATGAAATAAGATTAGCAGGTAAATCTTGTACTTGAATGACCTTCAATTGAGCACGGGATTGAGCCGATTTCGACCACGGACGAGATGCTCTAGCAAGGTCAAGACGGTTGGCCAAATCAATGTATTCTGGTGTAGCCGGGTCTCCGTGAATAGTGGTTGATAACCGATTCAACCCAGAAAGTGAACAATTCATCACCTCTAAAGAACGCTTCATATTTCCTGGGGTAGGTGAACCATCACAACCACTGATTACAACATCAGTAATTTGCTCTCGGGCTACTCTTTCACAAAGATGCCCCACTTCACCTGGGTTCAGGCAAATAGCGTTCGCTAACATCACACCAATATTCCCCCCTAATTGCTCTTGATTTAATCGTGGGCAAACATCCACACAAGCACAATCAACCAGTAATACTCTTCTCTCGCCTCCTTCTGAATCAAAAATCGTCTGCGATTTGCGGCCTCGTGTACGACTTGACAATGGTGAAAGGTTAGCAATGAACTCACTGGCAAAAATTAGTGTCAATGTTGCCGCCAAAAATAAACCTTGAAGTGCTGGTGGTGTGACAATATACAGAATGGTCACCGAAACAAAATGTAAGCGCAAGCGCAAAGGATCTAGCGGGTCCTCTGTGATTAAATCAAGCCCTCTTCCAACAGTTAATCCTAGTGACTGGAGGAATAGTAGTAATACAAACCAGGTAAGGGCAAGCGCCATTGCAAAAAGTGAAACCACATCATAATGGGCCCCTACACCATCAATCATCCCAGCAGTATTAGCCATCTCAACGAGTCGAGGGAAACCCCAACCCCAACCCCAAATAACTAACACTGACCCACCTAATATGCCGGTTGGAATCATTGTACTAAGCCATGCTTTTTCACGTTGTAGTAAACCAGGTTCTGCAAACTTCCACAACTCTAAAGCGGCCCAAGGCAAGGTCGTCCAAATAGCCAACAACCCAACTGCTGTCCACTTAGTGTCCAGCCACGCGTAAGGGCTGTATATCGTTAGAGAACCTGCACCTTCTGCTAATGGAATTCTTGCCAGCCACCAAGCAAACATATCATCAATAACAAATGCCCAGATAATTGCGACTAGCAAAAACGCGAACACAAGGCGCTGAATTCTTTTGCTTGCTTCGGCTAGATGAACCATTACATGTTGTGACGAATCGGTGGGGACGACCCCGTCCAAAATAATCACCTCAGAGGATATCCTTCACTACCGGTTCTGCTCTTGCTGAAAGAACTGTCCGGTAGACCCCATATGCGGCCCAAAAACCACAGAAAATTGCTGGTGCGTAAAGATAAGCTGGTGCGCCGGTTGCTAACCAATTCAAGCCAATTATGAACATCACACCTGAAATTAGGCCTCTCTTCAAGCCTTCAGGATAAGCGAGGTCTTTTGCCAAATGTGACGGGCCTTCTCCTCTCGTACGCTCAAGGATTTCACGCTGAAATACTGCTGCAACTAGGAGAACGCATAATGAAGAAAAGAATAGGGTGTTACCAGTTGTAAACACACTCTCTGCCAATTGTAATTGTCTTTCATGCTCAAGCGCCGCGGGGTCAGGTTCGCTAACGAAAAGACTCTGATAGTCACCTACACTAATTACCCGAGTAGACAAATCTTCCTGAGCCGAAGTACTAGATGGGGAGTTGATTGTAAATGAGAGAAGATTCCATGCATCTAAATCATCATTTGAGCCCTGACCATCTACTGAATTACCTGCCAAGTAGAATGTGACATCACCGATATCGCTAGAAGGAGCGGTCCAAGTGATTATCCATTCGGCAGGATCTGTTGTTTCTGAATGGGAAATGTTTCCGCTTGTTGAAGATGAGGACTCAGGGTCTTCATTGCCTTCAGCAGGACGAACATCAACTCCTTCTCCCCATGAGAATATGCCTTCACTATTCGATGACAGAAGGAAGCCGCCTGCTGTGTTTGATGAGTGTTCAACTTTGATTGTTAAATTATATTGCGTGTCAACTTGATAGGCTGAAGGGACGCCATAAATAGATACAACAACTTCTGCTGATGGACCTGACGGTGCGGAAGGTGCTGCAGATCCATGGCAGTTACAGCCGTTAAGCACAGTTGATTCCCCACTCATGTTCAATTCAGGGGGGCCGCCAGACGATGCCAAAACTTGTGCTGTAAGGAGTAATATGAGTGAAATCACTAGTAGTGAACGAGTTGCATATGCACGCATGGCCACACCTGTGTTTATCTCGACCTGCGGGCGCTTCATAACGGTTGCTCGCAGGCTCCCCCTTAGGGGAGCCCACTATTGACATTGACTACGTTATACTAGAGAAACTCTTCAAAGGTCTTTGATAGCTGAATTCAACTCATTCATCATCTTCTTCCCATCACCAAATAACATCATTGTCTTATCCTCAAAGAACAAGTCATTGTCCACTCCTGCGTAGCCCACATTGAGACTACGTTTGATGACCACAACTACTCTAGCCTTGTCTGCATCAATGATTGGCATTCCACCAAGTGGACCTTCGCCAGAGCGTGCTACTGGGTTAACGGTGTCATTAGCACCAATCACAAGAGCGACATCACATTCTGGTAATTCTGAATTAATGTCATCCATCTCAATCAATTGCTCATAAGGCACATTTGCCTCAGCCAGTAACACATTCATGTGGCCGGGCATTCTGCCAGCCACTGGGTGAATCCCGTACTTGACATCAACTCCTTGAGCCTCTAATAAATCTGCAAATTCTTTGACGGTATGTTGGGCTTGTGAAACTGCCATTCCATATCCTGGGATGATAACACATGTTGCAATCCCATCACAGACCATTGCAACCTCTTCAGGATCACTACCAACTTTTGTGCGAGTGACGGTTTCGCGACCTCCACCGCCAAACGACTTGAAGAGAACTGCTGGCAAAGTACGATTCATCGCTTTACACATAATGAAGGTAAGAATCAAGCCAGCCGCACCAACCATTGAACCAGCAATAATCAATACATTGTTTCCAATTACGAAGCCGGTGAAAGCGGCTGCAATTCCTGAAAGTGAATTCAGCAAACTAACTACCACCGGCATATCAGCACCTCCGATTGGCAATACAAACAATATTCCAAGTAGGCAAGA
>CAUZNH010000197.1:0-3167 GCA_963581345.1 Candidatus Thalassarchaeaceae archaeon
TGATACAGACCTTGATTCAATAACTGTTGATGAGGACTCTGAAGAAGCACAGGAAGCAATCGCGAAACGTCAACAAATCAAAGAAGAGCAAGAGGCACAGTCAGAAACACCTCAAGTTGAAGCAGTGGCTTCAGCAGATGATGATTGGGAAGATGTTGAGGAAATTGAAGCCATATCCACACCCCAAGCAGAAGAGGAAGAGTGGGATGATTGGGAGGATGAACCTATTCCAGAACCAATATCTCCATCACTTGACAAAAAACAACGTAAACGCCTTGAAAAAGAAGCAAAAGAGGCCAAAAAAGAACGCCAACGCCTCAAAAAAGAAGGCTTTGATGTTGACCAAGAAGTTCGTCCCGATGGTTCAAAAATAGACTTGCAAATTATGCGTTCTACTACTGGTAGAAAGTTGGTCGAGGTGAAGAGCGCGCCGCGTGGTTCCATTGGCCCAACAGCTGTTGAGACCGACACTGGAAAAACGATTGAGATAGATCTTGGTGGTGGGGTGGTAGAGGAGGGTGGAAAAATTATCAAAGGTGGTGAAGCACTTGATGCCATGCTCGAAGAACTAGAACTTGTGATGTTAGAGGCAGACATGGGCCGAGCATCAATTGAAGAGGTAATTACAGCCCTTCGCAACGAGTTGGTTGGTAACCGTTTGCGTAAAGGCGCTGACCTTTCCAAAGTTGTTGAAGCATCATTAAAGAGAGCGCTTCGTACTCTTCTATCAGCAGGTTATTGGGATTTTGATGCAACAGTTGACTCGTTGCTTGAATCCGGTGATTTACCAGTTGTAATCATGATGGTGGGTGTAAATGGTACAGGCAAGACAACCACCACAGCAAAAATTGCTTACCGCTTGAAAAATAAAGGTAGAAAGGTAGTGTTGGCTGCATCTGATACTTTTAGGGCAGGGGCAATTGACCAATTAGAAATTCATGCTGAAAGGCTAGATATTCGATGTATTAGTAGTCAACGTGGTGGAGATGCAGCGGCAATAGCCCGCGATGCTATTGAACATGCTAAAGCCCGGAAAATGGACGTAGTCATAGTTGATACTGCAGGTAGAATGCAAAATAAATTAAATTTGATGGAGGAGTTACGCAAGGTTCACCGCGTAACAAAACCACACCTTGTTCTGTTTGTAGGAGATGCATTGGCGGGTAACGACGCGGTTGAACAAGCCAAAGAATTCCAAAGAATGCTGAAATTTGACGGTGCGGTTCTATGTAAATTAGATACTGATGCAAAAGGTGGAGCAGCGCTTTCAATCGCCCATGCTACAGATAAGCCAATTGTGTTGGCTGGGGTCGGCCAAGAATACGACGATTTGAAACAGTTTGACCCTGATTGGTTGATTGAAGAGGTTTTTACATAAGTGATGATTAGCATATTTTGAAGGTGATTAACAATGGTTGATGAATTTTTACAGAGCGAAGAAAGCCAACAATTCTTTGGATTAATCCAAATGTTACAACGCTCAGCCTTAGTTGCTCTTGGTAAAATGCCAGACCACGAAGGAAATCATTCAGTAAACATCGCAGAAGCAAAAGCGGCCATTGATTTGATTGCAGTCATTCAGAAGCGAACTGAAGGAAATATTGACGAAATGGAAACCAATTTACTCAAAGGAATAGTTACTGAAATGCGTATGACATTTGTTCAAGCCCCCAAAGATATTTCCACCAAAAAGGCCGAAGAAGAAGATGCCGAAGAATTGAAAAAGACCTTCACAGAACCATCAGAAGCACCTGCAGAAGTACTCACTGATGAAGCCAAATCAGAAGAGGAATGACACCGTTCCATTGATGTGTACAACAATTGTGGCCTGTAAAGGAGGGGGAGCCAATGGTCCGAGTCACTGAAGTCACTGATGAAGAAGCCCCCTTGGCATTGTTAGTTGATAACAATGAGATGGCATTGTATCGCATGAATGAGATATTTCGCCAGCGAAATTATCGGGTAATTGAATGCCACAATGGAGATAAAGCAGTTGACCTTTTCATCACAGAACAACCAGACTTAGTCATCATTTCGTTAGATATTCCTGGCCTTGATGGTCATGTAGCCGCTTTAGAAATGAGAGAATCTAGGCGAGATGCAAGAGTTATTTTTGTCACACCTAGAAATAAGTTAGAGTTAGCTGAAGATGCAGCATTTAGTGCGGGCGCAGTTGCTTTGCTTCAAAAACCAGTTACTCAATCTTCCATCGATGAGGTTTGGGATTTAATCATGGGTGATATACCAGATGCACCAGGGATTGAGGATCTTGACCAACTGTATCCAGATGTTGTTGATGGTGTTGATGATGATGTTGAGGTAATTATTGAATTAGAAGGATTACCCCCTCCTCCACCTCCCTCGGCCTTGCCTGCATTAGGTCCACCACCTAAGCGAAAAAAGAAAGGTAAAGGATTGTTGTTGATGGCAATTTTATTGTTCTTAGGAGCTGCCGGAGCAATTGGTTACGGGTTGTACACAATGGGACATATCCCATTGTAGTCAGAACTTAGGTTCATTCAACAACGGTTGTTGAGGTGATTCAAGTTGTGGTTGCTGAGTTCCCGCAGGGTTATTCAGTAGGTTGAGTGGAACTAATTGAACAGGGACATAAGGCACAACAACTGAACCAACAGGGGCATCAGTTGAAATTTCTACTTTATGCGACACGCTGCTCAGTAATCCAGGGTCACAAGCAGCAATTCTTGTGTCTAATTGGCTGTGAATCCAAACTTGCCAACCAACCACTAAAATGAGTCCAGCAGTGATAGCCGCGGCAATCATCCACAGCACAATGTCACCTTCACCCATGAGAATTGAAGGAACCTAAACTACTGTCAATCTTCCGCTTCAAAGACCACTGCGCTGAAGCAAAGCATTCCAAGAAACATCAGCATACGATTTTGCTGCCTCAGTTGGATTATCGGAGCGATGAATCCCACTACCAACAATGATTCCATCAGAACCCGCTAGAACCGCTTCAGTCGGGTCACCATATCGCTGTCCAAGTTCAGCATCACCAGTCACAAGATTTACACCCGGCGTCCAAATCATCTTGACTTCACCAACTTTTTTGCGTAATTCTGCCAACTCATTTGCCCGTGAACCATTACCAATGAAACCAAAGCAAGCAGGATGCTCTTTTCCAGCCTCAACAACAGCATCAG
>CAUZNH010000198.1:0-3157 GCA_963581345.1 Candidatus Thalassarchaeaceae archaeon
GGAATGATAGGGCCCAGAATAAGAAAAATCAGGGATTATGGAAAATAAAAATTCAGAAACCTAATTTATTTGGTATTCAAAAACCTAATAATTTATTTGGTAATGATGGAGATGAGGGATGAAGATAGGATACCCTATGTCAGGCTCACAAGGGTCTACACCCCGCCAATAGGTTCAACCGAATGAAGCACTTGGCGAGGCTTGATGAAGCCGCTAATAGTTGTCAACTTCAAGACCTATAGCAGCGCACATGGCGCTAATGCAGAATTGCTGGCGAAATTCATGGCAGAAGCAGATGCGGCCTGTGAATCAGCGGATTTCGTTGCTGTAGTTTCAGCATTTGACTTGGCTTCAGTAAAGGCTGCGGCACCTAATCTGCAAGTTTGGACTCAACATCTTGACCCAGTCGGTTTTGGGTCTAATACTGGCTGGCTTCATCCTGAAACAGCAATTGAGAGAGGTGCAACAGGCACCATCATCAATCATGCAGAACACAAAGTTTCTATTGACCATGTCAAAAATCTGCTCGCACAACTTCCTGAAGGATTCCCAGTATGCGCCTGTGCGGCAGATTTGGATGAAGCAAAGGCACTTGCGGCTCTTGGTCCAACTATGATTGCTGTTGAGCCGCCCGAACTGATTGGCGGCGATATTTCAGTCACATCAGCAGACCCTGAAATTGTTTCAGGCACAGCTAACCTTGTGAAATCAGTTAACCCAGATGTCAGAGTTCTCTGCGGTGCAGGGGTCAAGAACGGAGAAGATGTGGCAATGGCAATTCAACTTGGAACCGAAGGAGTCCTTCTAGCCAGTGGAGTCACCAAAGCAAATGACCCGCGAGGCATTCTTGCAGACCTAGTTTCAAGACTTTGAATTGCTTACTTCAGCAACTTCATGATTTAGGGTAAGTGCCACCAACTTGGGAATAACCATCAGGAATTTCAGCACCGTAGTCAACGACTACGCCCTCTAATTTGACACCGGCACCAATTTTTGCACCTTCGCCAATCAAACACTCAACAACTGAGGCCTGCTCACCGATGAAAACATCGCTCATCAACGCTGACCTCACCACATCAGCACCAGGGGATATCGTTGAGCCATGTCCTATTGCACTACTCAATGGCCCAGCCCCATCAAACACGCCCTCACCTATCCAAGAGGTGTCGGCAAAACCACCACGCCCACCACTAGACCAGCGCTGACCATTGAGACAAACTTGCACACCCTCCAACCAAGAAGGTGGAGTTCCAGCATCAACGAAGTGGCCTTCAAAGCCAAATCCATTCAACACGCCTTCGGATGCAATTTCAGTGTAAACATCTCTCTCCATACTATGTGGACCATCAGGCATCCGCTCAAAAATCGCTGGTTCAAGAATGTAGCAACCAGCGTTAATCATGTTGCTGACCGCATCTTCTAATGCAGGCTTTTCTTGAAACTGGTAGATCTTACCATCCTCACGGATATCACAGACTCCAAACCTAGTTGGGTCCTCAACCTCCCACAGAGAAATGGTGGCTAAACCACCCTGGGAATTGTGGAAATTGAGCATTTCTTCAACCGGCACGCTAGAGAGCAGGTCGCCATTCATCACGCAAAATGTCTCATCACGAAGGTGGCTTCTGCAATTAGCAATCGCACCACCGGTACCAAGTGGTTCTGTCTCTTCAACGATGGTGACTTTGTATGGTAATTCAACAGTGGAAAAATGCTCTCTCATCTCGTCAATTTTGTATCCTGCCGCCAAAATGACTTCATCAACTAATGTTTCAGGAAGTGCTTCTACCACTCTTTCAAGCAGAGTTTTGTCAAGCATTGGTAACAATGGCTTAGCAACATGGTTCGTCCATGGGCGGAGTCTAGTGCCAAATCCACCGGCCAATACAATGACTTGCATGATGCTCCCTGTCATCGCCGGTTAAACACCCTCACTTCAAGGGATTCCTCTCGGGATAGTGTCTTAGCACAACTTAAGCACGCGAGCAAGTATTCAAAGACGGGCTTTCGGTCGACCGACTCGTAGGGGGAGTTTGAGTGAATATCCACGAATACCAAGGAAAGAGCCTGTTCCGAGATGCTGGGCTTCCAGTAGTTTCCGGAGTTCATTGTACGACTGTAGAACAAGCACTCTCTGCTTACGATGATTTGGCTAGCAAAATTGTTGCTGTAAAGAGCCAAATTCATGCTGGTGGGCGAGGTAAAGGAGTCCTTTATGATCCTGAAACCGGTGCTGAAGTGATGCAGGGTGGAGTCAAGATTGCTTTCAATCGAGATGATGTTGAAACTTATGCAACAAACTTACTTGGCAACAAATTAGTCACAAAACAAACCGGTGAAGCCGGAAAAATTGTCAACAATTTGTACATTGAATCTGGCTGTGCAATTGCGCACGAGTATTACCTTGCAATTTTAGTTGATAGAGAGGAAAAAATGCCTCTGATTATGGCTTCAACAGAAGGCGGAATGGATATTGAAGAAGTAGCAGAATCAACTCCTGAGGCGATTCACAAGATTCACATCGACATCAATGTCGGAGTTACTGATACACAAGCTAGTGAATTAGCGAGTGCACTTGGGTTAGATGGTTCAGCCAGCGATTCGTTTGTCACAATGGTTCAAGGGTTATTCTCATTATTCGTTGAGAAAGATTGTGCGATGGTCGAAATCAACCCACTCGTACGCACAGAAGGTAACGAGATGATATTACTTGACGCAAAAGTCAGTTTTGATGAAAACGCTCTATTCCGGCATCCAGATATCGTTGAATTACGTGACCTTTCAGAAGAAGAAGGCACTGAGATTCGCGCCAAGGAGGCTGGGTTGTCTTATGTCAAACTGGATGGCAACATCGGATGTTTAGTCAATGGAGCAGGGCTAGCAATGGCAACAATGGATGTCATCAAATTGTATGGTGGCGAGCCTGCAAATTTCTTAGATGTTGGAGGCGGCGCTGACGAGCAACAAGTTAAGACCGCTTTCAGCATCATTATGGAAGACCCTAATGTGAAAGGGATTCTAGTCAACATCTTTGGTGGAATCATGCGCTGTGATATCATCGCAAGAGGTGTCATCGCTGCAACTGAAGCACTCGGGCTAGAAGACCCACTAGTCGTGAGATTAGTGGGGACAAACTTCGAAAAAGGAAGGGCAATTT
>CAUZNH010000199.1:0-3149 GCA_963581345.1 Candidatus Thalassarchaeaceae archaeon
CCGAAATTATCGCTCCATCATACTCCTTCAATGCTTCTTCAACTGCATCAGCAGCATCAGTATCAAGGTGATTTGTAGGTTCATCAAGAAGCAATAGATTGTTCTCCTCCAAAAGGAGTTTGAGCATCGCTACCCTAGCTCTCTCTCCGCCACTCAATTTGCTCATTTGTGTCTTGACCATTCCCGGGCTGAACTGAAATTGGCCTAGCAGTGCACGCAAGTCACCATACGGCATTTTTGGTTTCATTTTCTGAATTTGTTGTTCAGGAGTGAGTTCGTAATCAATGTTTCTGTGGTCTTGATGGAAGTAACCAGTTTGCACACCGGGCATAACTTCTAACTCTCCAGAATCAAGTTTTATTTCCCCCATGATGAGCCTCAATAGGGTGGTTTTCCCTGCTCCATTCGGACCGACAACGCCAATTTTTTGTCCCCGACAAACCCCAACCGTCACATTATCTAAAATCTGTCTATCAAGCCCTTCAAAAGTGATATTGGCATGACGAAAGTCAAGCACATCTAAACTGCTTTTTTGGGTTGAAGAGAGGTTGAATCGAAGTGCTTTTCGCTGTCTTGGTTTGATTGAACGTAACCATTTCAACTCTCTTTGGGAACGCATTATCATGAAGTGTTTTTGGGAAATTGATTTGTCGAACTTATTTGCCCGCTTCATTGATTTTAGCGCTCCTGTCAAGCGTTTAATTTCTTTAGTGACTTTTTCAATTCGCTCATCAAGAGTTTGTAAGAATAATTCTTTTTGTTTCATATAAGCCGAAAAATTCCCCGGATATCTATGTAGTGACATACTGTGAACTTCAACAATATTATTGCACACCCGGTCAAGGAAATATCGGTCGTGACTGACAATCAAAAGTGCACCTTTGAACTTCATCAAAAAATCTTCTAACCAGTCAAGCGTTTGCAAGTCAAGGTGATTGGTGGGCTCGTCCAAAAAGAACACATCAATCTCACCTAATCCGACAAGTTGTCGGGCTAGTGCAACTTTCGCTCGCTCACCTCCAGAAAGTTGTGAAATTGAGATATCTAATGGGTGGTGTGCCAAATCCAAAGCCTTCAGAATTTGTTTGGCGTGACCTGCTGCATCACCACCACCTGAACGAGCCATCAGACTCTGTAATTCTTGGTAACGGTCCATCACTGGTTGCCATTCACCATCGTAGAATGTAGGGTCAGCCATTGAAGTTTCAATACCGGTAATTTCATCTTCAATTTCTTTGAATTGCCTGCCCCGTCGGTTCAATTCTTCTTCCAAAGTTGCATCTTCTTCAATGTCGCGAACTTGGGTTAAAAACGCAATTCTAAGCGCTGGTGCGAAGTTAATATCACCAATATCTTGGTCTTGATTGGAGATTGTACGCAGAAGCGTGGTCTTGCCAGCACCGTTGTGTCCAACGATCCCAATTCGGTCACCTTCATCGACTCTGAGTTTGACTCCTTCTAGAACATTAAGCGAGCCAAACGCCTTGTGGACATCATCCAAACGAATCAGTTCACGCGACACTCAAATCTCTCCAGTAAAGCGAGGCCGAGAGCCTCCCCTTCAAGGCTTAACCGGTTCAAAATGAGTATTAGTCACTCAGGTCGCTGTTGGCTGTGATGATATGTAGGCTCCCACCACCAGAAAATGTACCGTAAAACAGGTAATTGCCGGATGGGTGGAAAGCTATTGGAAGAGGTGTGGTCAAGTTTGTTGCAAACGAAGTTACCTCACCCGTCCATCCTTGAGAATTAGTGGAGTTTTCTTTAAAATCGATTTGAACTATTTCGTGACCAACTGGAATCACTGCATTCCAAGAGCCAAAAACAGTGGCGTATACAGTATATTCATTTCCCGGAAATGTAGAATTTACGGGCCTCACATCCATTCCATTCAGACTGCTGTGTGGCGTCCAAGTTGCTACAGGCCCGATAGTTCCAGCCGGAATAGGATGTTCAGGGTCATCATCAGGCCAGCCATAATCTGCACCATTGATTAGTAAATTCACTTCTTCAAGAGGGTGTTTGCCATCCCAATCTCTGCCATTATCGCTAAACAGGTAGCCGATTCCTTCAACCCATACCCCGTCGTATGAGTTACGTACCCCACTTGCTAGAACCCCGTGTTCTCCTGTATTTGCATTGACCCAGAGAAGAGCGGCGTTCCGCTCATCCTCTTCATCACAGATATTACAGGTTGAACCAACATGCCAAATTAGTGTGCCATTTGTCATTTCATTGATGGCATTAGTTTGGTGATTTCCAACTGATACTCCTTCAATTAGCACCCATCTTTCATTGGTTTGAACCTCATCCATCCACATGCTATCTGGGCCGGAGTGATTGATGCGGGTTAGCCGGCCCGAATCTGAAACAATGATGAAATCTTCAGCAAAATGGATTCCATGTGGCTGAAAAAAACCATCTAACCAGGTTGAACTAGAGGATAAATTCCATTCTGAATCTGTTGTGTTAAATTCAAAATTCAGTGCGACTAATCGGCCATTATCACGGTCACAAACGATTAGCAAATTTTCATCTACCCATTCAAGACAAGATGGTCCGCCTAAATCCTCGGCTACCAATTCAATTGTGTAACTTTCATTTATTGTGGGCTCACTAAACGGTGTGTATGGTAGGATGTGGCTTGCGAATAGCATCACAACTAGGGTCAAGATGAGCAAGGCCGGCCCAAGTGTTTGCCACTTACCCTGGTCAGTCATCATAATCAGAACGGAGAGGCGTAGGTGTTGACGGTTTCGGCAATTCTGAGTAACTGATTGTACTTGGCCACGCGGTCGGTACGGCATGGCGCACCGGTCTTGATTTGGCCAGCATTTGTGCCGACAGCCAAGTCAGCGATAGTGGTATCTTCAGTCTCGCCTGAGCGATGACTGACTACTGTTGTGAAATCTGAATCCCAAGCAGTACGCATTGTTTCAAGAGTTTCAGTGACTGAACCAATTTGATTGAGTTTTATGAGAATTGAGTTAGCAGAACCATCATCAATTCCACGTTGTAATCGCGCCTTTTGTGTGACAAATAAATCATCGCCTACAATTTGACAGCGGCCACCGTCTCGCTTGGTAAAACTCTCCCAAGATGCCCAATCATCTTCGTGAAACCCATCTTCGATTGAGAGGATTGGGTAG
>CAUZNH010000200.1:0-3131 GCA_963581345.1 Candidatus Thalassarchaeaceae archaeon
AACTCTCAACATCCGAAACATATCTGAGTGCTCGGCGAGATGAACTGTATGAATTGTATATCACTGGGAGAATTGACTTTCCTAGAATATCCCCGCTAAAATCCATCCATTGGTCTTGGGATTCATCATTTCCTTCGGTAGGGAACTTCTCCCCCCCCTCATAGTTTGAGTTAATGTAGTGGAGAATATCATTTGAGTCATTGACTTGAGTTCCATCCCCATCGACAAATACCGGTGTTGCATTCCACTCTGACCATTTGAGTTCCGTTTTCTTCATAGGGTCAACTTCTACTTGCCGATAATCAACTCCTTTCCATGAAAGAAGACTCCTCACTTTCCAGCAGAATGGGCATGTTTCAAAGGCGTAAATAGTGGGTTTATTATCAACCGATTTTTCAGGAACTTTGGTTGGCTGAATGCCGCTCTCACCTTTGCTCATGAGGTGTTCGCTGAACCCCCTATTTACAACACTTCGCCTTTAGTGAATAAACAGTTGAAATGTGGTGACAATCAATTCTCAGCCGTCATCAACATAGCATTGAGGCTGCTCGGTCCGCTAGAGATAGCAGATTAGGATGGTGAAAGATTGGTAAAACTAAGGCAAATCGCTGAAGATTTTCTCGTCACTGAACTAGGTGGGCCAGAGCCGGTAGTCGGCTCTGAATTTTCCGATAGCGAACACCGACTCTACCGTTTAGAAAAGCGCAATCACGACACAATTGCACTTCTTGCACGTCTCTCAAGACACTTCCAAATTTCGCGCCGTTCTTTTGGAATTTCAGGATTCAAAGATAGGCATGCAATAACATCTCAAATGGTTTCACTTCCTGCTAGTAAAGGACAAAAATTGCCCACAGAAATTGGTCAACAAGTCGGAGATTTGAGCCCCGACTTAACTGGAGAAGGATGGCGATTGACCCTTCTTGGTGGCAGCGATAAAAAATTGCGAAGTGGCAGTCATTCTGCTAACCACTTCGCAATCACAGTCCGTGATATCAATCAACAACAACTCGAAGGGTTACCACGCCGTCTTGAGCAGGCAAGAATCCATGGCTGGCCTAATTGGTTTGACACCCAACGCTTTGGTTCAGCTGTTGGTCACCGGCTTCCTGGTACTCACGTGGTCGCTGGTGAATACAAAGCGGCGATGAAACTTCATCTAACAGAACGCAATAAATCTGACCGCTCTGATAAGCGCCGCGATAAGAAACAATTCGCCGCGGCTTGGCCGAAAATTTCTCACATTAAACCCGAACACAAACCATTTTCTAAATTGTTGAAAGCCCAAGCAAGGGCACTTGAAGAGGGTGTAGAGGATGGAGAATTGTGGCGGCGTGTGTACATGGCATTGCCTTATGATATTCGAGGTATTTGGATATCCGCATGGCAATCAAGAGAGTGGAATTCTGATTTAGCTGGTATTTTTGAATCACACTTCCCGCATCATCTTTTACATTTGGTGAAAATTGGAGTAGGCGGACCTTTTCTATTCCCAGAAGCACCGTCAGGAAAACGAGGAGCCCCGAAACGTCACCTCATTGCAGACATAGAAGAAACCTTAGGAAAATTACCGAAAACTATGGAAATGCCCCATTCTGACCTTGACCTCACGGCGATTGATCAGTATCTTTCCAACCATCCGCGCCCACTCTTAATTAATTCTGAAATAGGTTCTACAGAGGGAGTACGTGATGAAATGAATAGCCGTTCAAAGGGTAAGAGATGGGCAATCACTTTTGATTTTGAATTACCACCAGGTGCTTATGCGACAGTATTAATCAAACGCCTTTTCCATTGAATAGTGTCATTCCATTCCATGATTTGACATAAATAACGGAATTGCCAAGATAACTCCACAGAACGCCGCGCCAAATAAGCCGCAAACAGCGGATGAGCCAATGGTCGTCATGCGAACAAATTCCGCTTCATCACCATATATGTCAGACGGATAGGGTGTGGCGGCGGCAACAACAATACTCATGATATAGCCAAGTCCAAGCGCAGCCCAAGCAATCCAGAATCCCTTTTTCTTGAAGGATTGAATTAGCCAACCAGAATACAAGTAGGCAACTCCAGCAATACTTCCGACTAATCCTTGGACGATATAAATCCAAGTTGGTGGCATATATCCTGTAAGGTCTTCACCACCTAAATCAGACAGATAGGAGTTAAAGTAAGACATGCCTGCAGCAGTTACAATCCCTGTAATAACTGAAAAGCCACCATAAACCATTAGCAGTATGCCAATTACTTTGGCTGCTTGTGAAGGCTGACCTGCATAAACTACTGGCTGACCATATGGTGTTTGTACAACACCGCCTTGTGCAACTTGACCGCCAATTATCTGTTGTGGTGGGGGTGCACCTTGTTGCGGGGGGATGCCTTGCATAAATGTGCGAAGAATGGTTATTGCTTTCAACTCTCTTCCGGACTGCATTGCGGATAAGGTTGCAACATTGGCGGCGTAAATAAGTCAGAACAATCACGCTGAACTACTGAAAGCGAGAGTATGCTTGAAGCAGTTAAGTCAACAGTTACTGGTGTGGTGCTGATTAGACTTGGCACATAATCCTCAATAGTTTGAGTGATAATTAGTTGTATACTGTCTCCCGCGGGGATTACAACATCCATACCAAAGAATTCCATTTTTGCATTCACTGTTTGGCCAGGAGACAAAAACTCTCCCTCTTTGCCACCTGCATGGAATCGCAAATCCATCACCGCATGTCCCAGATGCATCCCGCTACTAGCCAACACCATCTCAACCCCAAGATGGCCAGATGTCCCAAGCAATAACAAAGAGGTCGTAGCATCAATATGGAGGGTAGGATTACCTACAATTCTGGTTTCATTTTCAAATTGGGAAGATGAAATTACCAATTGAGAAGTTGGGGTTACTGAAGTGCCCCCACTAACCACTTCAAATTGGTCAAGTCCAAACTCTAACCATTCAATATCAACCGGTGGATATTGCCCTTCAACTCGCCAACCACCCATGTTGTCCTGAATTTCAGCGTGTAGTGCTGGTTGAGGTCCTTTATCGTACAAATAGAAGTCAAACCATTCAAGCAAATCATCAGCCCAATCCCAGCGCACTGTGAACGGGTAAGCCTCGCCCCCTCGTCCCGAAC
>CAUZNH010000201.1:0-3125 GCA_963581345.1 Candidatus Thalassarchaeaceae archaeon
TCCTGAACAGATTGCTTGGTGGCAGCAGCAACAGATGCAACAAGCCGGTCAAACTCAGCAAGGTTGGGAAGGATACCAACAAGCACAGCAGGATTCTTATTTGCAAAAATAATTGTGTATTTCCCTGTATTTGAAGAAGAAAAAAACCTTACCTTGAAGGTAGGGAAAGTGCGAATTTGGAGCCAACGGAGAGATTTGAACTCCCGACCACCTGATTACAAATCAGGAGCACTACCAGCTATGCAACGTTGGCGCTAAGCAACCCGACACGCCCATTGGTTTTGAATATCACAGTCGGGGCATCGCCCTAATAGTCAAGAATGGCCGGCCTACACGAGATATTGAAATGGGCGCAATAGTGCTGGATGGGAAGGCGTGTGGCGCCGAAGTTGAAGCCGAAGTAAAAGCCAAAGTTTCAGCATTGAATGAGCGTGGAATCACACCTCATTTAGCGGTAGTAATTGTTGGTGACGACCCAGCAAGTCATGTCTATGTTGGTGCTAAAGAACGCGCCTGCGCGCGAGTCGGAGTCAAAAGTACCCGTATTGATTTACCTGCTGATAGCGATTTTTCAAAGGTGGTAGAAGTTGTTGAAAAACTCAATTCCGATGCCTCAGTGCATGGGATTTTGGTTCAGTCTCCACTTCCTGAAGGGATGGATGAGTTGGCGATTACCGACATGATAAATCCTGCCAAAGATGTTGATGGGTTCCATCCTGTGAACCTCGGTAGGTTGGTGCAAGGCCGCACTGATGGGCTAGTTCCGTGCACACCAGCAGGGGTGGTTCGTCTCCTTGAGTGGGGCGGAGTAGATATTTCGGGGAAAAGTGCCGTAGTGATAGGACGTTCACGAATCGTTGGGGCTCCAGTCTCACTTTTGTTGGGTCGTAAGGGTGTTGATGCCACAGTAACGATTTCACATTCACGTACGAGTGATATTGCAGATGTATGCCGTGGTGCAGATATTGTGATTGCAGCAGTTGGCCGTGCTGAAATGGTGCAGGCAGATTGGGTCAAGCCAGGAGCGGCTGTGGTTGATGTTGGAGTAAATCGAGTTGATGATGATAGCCGCGATAGTGGATATCGTTTGGCCGGCGATGTCCATCCTGATGTTGCAGATGTAGCAGGCCATCTCTCACCAGTTCCAGGTGGAGTTGGACCGATGACGATAGCGATGCTGATGAGTAACACAGTCAGGGCTGCAACTCTGCAACTCTGAAGAAATTGGTAAACCTCCGAGCAAAGGTGAATAATGCCCAAAGGATTCTGATTAGATAAGCACAAATATTACTCCACATTGTCAATTAACAATGTCAGTGCGGATACTACTTCCTCTGCTCTTCATACTGCTACTAGCCCCCATGGCTTCATCCCAAAGTATCGGGGAGGCTCTACAAGAATGCCCTGGTACCATGACCGGTAATACAGAGCCAAGTCAAATCCATCTACAATTAACCGATACACCCTCGGAAGTGGTGGTAATGTGGGCCACCGCACGCAGAGGAAATGCCGTGGTTGAATGGGACGGGCAAAGTGCTGATGGTGATTCATATTGTTATAATCACGACATGGCTTTTCACATGGCAACCATGACTGACTTAACTCCCGGGGAAGAGGTTACTTACCGGGTTGGTGATGGGAATGATTGGTCACAGGAATACAAATTCACCCCTATTGATGTAGATGCGAACCGGTTTGAATGGATTGCGATCGCTGATTACGGTGATTCGTCAGAGGCTCTTGATGTGAGTGAGGCGATTATAGCCGACACTAGCGCACAAATGGTGACGATTTCAGGGGATATATCCTATGCTGATGGGGAACAATCAGCTTGGGATGATTGGTTTGTTGACCAAGAGGCAAGTATGACTCGTATTCCTTGGGTTACAGCGGTTGGGAATCATGAAAATGAGCCGGGTTATGAATTCACGCCTTATGCTCATCGGTTTGATGCAGACGAGGTGAAGGAAACGGAGCCATTTTGGTATAGCAGAGACTTTCCAGGTGTACATATGGTATTCATGTCAACCGAGCATGATTATGATTTAGGCAGTGTTCAATATACTGCTTTGGAGGCTGATTTGTCTGCGGCTAATGCAAACCGAGAACAACGCCCATTCATTGTGGTAATCGCTCACAAGCCCATGTATTCAAGCAATGATTACCATGGTTCGGAAATTGCTTTGCGTGAAGCGGTAGAAGAGTTATATCAAAATCATGGTGTAGATTTGGTAATTGCTGGCCATGATCATTTCTATGAGCGGACTTGGCCAGTTTTCCAAGAGGAACCTCAAAGCTTTGGGGGTGAGGATGGTACACTCTTCGGTCAGGGTCTAGGTCCGATTCATATCGTGGCAGGTAATGCAGGGCGAACCCCGTATACGGGGATGGATGAACCTCAACCTGCTTGGTCTGCTTATCGCGAAGTAGATACTTTTGGTTACATGAAAATAATCTACGATGAAGGAACTCGGAGCCTTTCCTTCACATTTCATCGCACAGATGGAACAATCGGTGACCAATTCACAATACAGGAAGGTGTATTGAATGAAAAAGGGGATGAGAAATCCCTATTTATTCCCGGATTTGGTACACTTTTACCTTTAATTTGCTTAATCTATGCTGCATTTTTTCGCTATGATGCTGATTATCTAGAATAAGTCCCGAGCATAGGGTGGGCTGTGTTCGGAGATTTGGATTAGAAGATACCCATATCCATCAGCGCATCTTCGCTAGCATGGATTTTCGGCTCCCAGCGTGGGGTCCAAACTAGATTGATATGAACCGTTTCTAGGCCTTCTGTGGATAATGCTGCTCGATGGACTGAAGCCATTATTTCAGGCGCCATAGGACATCCGGGGGAAGTCAATGTAAGATCAATTTCAGCATGAATGCTGTCATCTTTCTCCTCAATACGAACATCATATACTAGTCCTAATTCAACAAGACTAATTTCCATTTCTGGGTCTTCAACAGGGTGTATTGCTGCTAAAACCGATTCTTTAGTTACCGACATTTCAATCACTTAATCATCCTACGCGCTTCTTTACGCACTTTGGTGAACATATTTAGAAATCCATTGGCTCTGTTTGGTGTGAGGGTTTCTGAGAATCCGAGTTCTCTAG
>CAUZNH010000202.1:0-3094 GCA_963581345.1 Candidatus Thalassarchaeaceae archaeon
ACGATGCCGCAGGGAGAATAGCAATGGGTTCGGGCGAGGCATTCATTTGTGGTGGGGTTGAATCAATGACAAGAATACCAATGACTGGATTTAACCCAATGCCCAATCCGGAACTTGTAGCCGATTATCCTGAGGCATTTACGTCAATGGGTATAACTGCTGAAAATCTCGCCGAGCAGAGAAATATTTCTAGAGAACGCCAAGAAGAATTTGCAGTTGATAGTCATCAAAAGGCAGCGAGAGCGCAGGCAGCGGGTTCGTTAGCGAGTGAAATTGTAGGCATTCAAACTAACGATGGATTAGTTGAGATTGATGGTTGCATTCGAGCAGATACTGACGCCGAGACCCTTTCTGGTCTGAGGCCGGCATTCGACGAGAACGGCACGGTTACTGCTGGTACGGCATCTCCATTGACTGATGGGGTTGCTTTCATGTTAGTGTGTAGTGAAGACTTCGCTGAGCGTAATGGGTTGACCCCACTTGCTCGCATTCTATCCACTGCAGTTTCAGGTTGTGATCCAGAGTTGATGGGAATAGGCCCTGTTGAAGCGAGCCGCAAAGCCCTCAAGCGAGCCGGTTTGGAACTTGATGACATTGACTTAGTTGAGTTAAATGAAGCATTTGCAGCACAGTCAATTGCAGTCATCGAAGAATTAGGGTTGGATGTTGACAAAGTAAACCTAGACGGTGGAGCAATTGCTCTAGGTCACCCATTGGGTGCTAGTGGTGCTAGAATTACTGGTAAAGCAGCCCAATTATTGCATAGAAATGGTGCAAAAACCGCACTTGTCACTATGTGCATTGGTGGCGGGCAAGGCATCGCCACAGTGTTGGAGAGAATAGGTTAAGGGAGTGTTGAAGAAATGAATGGGATTCAACGTGTAGCAGTCCTTGGTTCAGGTGTAATGGGTGCTGGAATTGCTGCTCATTGTGCCAACGCCGGTTGTGATGTCTTACTTCTTGACATTGTTCCACCTGACATTAAAGAAGGCGGTAATCGAAACGCCTTCGCAGAGAATGCCATTCAATCAATGTCAAAGTCTAACCCAGAGATGTTAATGCATCCTGATTACACTTCTCGAATAAAAGTTGGAAACCTAGAGGATGACCTTCATCAATTGGCTGAGATTGATTGGGTAATTGAGGTAGTATTGGAACGATTGGATATCAAGCATCAAGTCTACTCCAAACTCGCAACACACCTCAACCCTGAGGCAATCCTCTCATCAAACACCTCAACCTTGCCGCGTGCATCCCTAGTGAAGGGTATGGATCAGAATCTTGCTTCACGTTTTTTAATCACACATTTCTTTAATCCACCGAGATATCTACCGTTACTTGAGGTAGTTTCAGGTTCAGAGGTACCTGATGATTTCCTGTCTCGTTTTACTCAATTTGCTGATGTCCGTCTAGGAAAGCAGGTGGTAATGTGTAATGACCGTCCAGGTTTCATAGGAAACAGGTTGGGCATATTTTTTGTACAAAGGGCAATTTTTGAGACAATTAAGAGAGGATTTACAGTAGAGCAAGCAGATGCTATGCTAGGCCTTCCAATAGGTCTACCCAAAACTGCTGTGTTCGGCCTAATGGACCTTGTCGGTATTGACCTGATTCCTCACATTATGGAGAGCTTACTTTCCAATCTCAATGATTCAGATGCGATTCATCGGTTTGCGGGTGAGGGCGGCGAGATGATTCAACAGATGATTGCTGATGGATATACTGGACGTAAAGGCAAGGGTGGCTTCTATCGTCTGAACACTGACGATGGACAGCGAATAAAGGAGGCAAGAAATTTGGTAACAGGGGAGTACACCACAGCTGAAAGAAAGGCAGCTTTCCCCTCAGCCAAGATGGGTAAACAGGGGCTTCGCCGCTTATTGGAGCATCCTGACGAAGGATCTTCGTTTGTGCGCGAAATCCTTCTTGATACATTGGCTTACGCCGCAACACTCATCCCTGAGGTGACAGATTCAGTAGCAGATATTGACTTAGCAATGCGAATCGGGTATAATTGGAAGAAAGGGCCTTTTGAGATGATAGATCAACTAGGTGTTGATTGGTTAATCACAGCGTTAGAGGAAAGTGGCCGTGAGGTCCCACCTTTACTGCTCCGTGCAAAGGGTTCAACCTTTCATGAAGTCATCAACAGCGAGCCTACTTACTTGGTTGCAAACGGTGATAGAGTTGTCTTGGACCGACCACCCGAAACCTTGTCAGTTGCAGATCTAAAACGGCGTGGTTCTCCTCTTGAAAAGAATCCTAGCGCAAGTATTTGGGATGCTGGCGATGGTGTTTTGCTTGTTGAATATCACTCCAAGATGAATGCAATGGATCCAATGAGCATGGAGATGCTACTTTCCGCAGTTGACCTCGCTGAGACTGATGATTGGAAGGGTATTCTTATTGCAAATGATGGCCAGAATTTCTGTGCAGGTGCCAACCTTGGACTCGCATTGTTCGCCGCCAACCTCGGCGCTTGGAAGGAACTTGAGCAGTTCATCGCTCTTGGTCAAGAGACTTATTCTGCACTAAAGTACGCCGATGTCCCTGTGGTTTCAGCCTCTACAGGAATGTGTCTTGGCGGTGGCTGTGAGGTGTTGCTTCACTCTGACGCTGTGCAGGCACATTCAGAGTCATACATTGGTTTAGTTGAAGTCGGAGTTGGAATCATTCCTGCTTGGGGTGGTTGCAAGGAGATGCTGGGGCGTCTCACTCAGAACGGTTATGCTGCAGGTGGCCCAATGGGGCCAGTGACCAGTGCATTCGAGACCATCGCTCTTGCAAAGGTGGCAAAGTCAGCACAACAAGCACAGGACATTGGTTACCTTACCCACGATGATAGAATTACAATGAACAGGTCCCGACTAATCTATGATGCAAAGCAACTAGTGCTGGAGTTGTCAATCGATTACGAGCCACCCACACCTCACGTATTCCATCTCCCGGGTCGAACCGGAAAGGCAGCCCTTGCCCTTGCAGTTTCTGACTTGCGTCGCTCAGGTAGGGCAACGCCGCATGACGTGACAGTGTCAGACGCATTAGCTGAGATACTTTCGGGCGGGGATACTGACATGGTGGATATTCTCACTGA
>CAUZNH010000203.1:0-3092 GCA_963581345.1 Candidatus Thalassarchaeaceae archaeon
CTTCCCGCCGGCTTGATTACATTCAAGAAAAAGGCGATACAGTAATCGCAGGTTTTGATGATTTAGTCCCTGGCTTAGCAGATGCAAGAAGTCGTGAACGTCGTTACAAAAATTCGCAAGTTGATCCTGAAGATGGAGAAGCAGTCAACGAGATGATGGAACTTGCAGATGATGAAACGATTCAATATGCAGAAGAGTGAATCTTTCACAGAAAATGTGTAAATGCTTCAACTCAAGCATTTTTCTGGCTTAGGCCTAGATATCTGCAGTCCAAAGTATAGTCCGGCAATAATAGTCATCACCAAAGTCGGTGAAAATGAAGGTACCGAACCCACAATTTTTGGGTTTGCTCCTTGAGCAACCATGTAGGCATCGTTGTTCGCTTCGTCTCTCTCATAGATGGAATCTGAAGAGTCGGCAGTCAAACGGATATCAATTTCCCCAGGATTCAAAATAGTGACTGTCCAAAACATCTGTTCTTGCAAATCTGCTAATGAATTAGGTTGTAAAGTTCTAGTCTCAATTGTCGTCCAAGCGACATTGCTGTTTCGGTCTGCCGGAGCTGTTTGTAATCTTACCACAACACTACCAGTATACACTTCGTTACTCACAAGCATAGAAGTCACATTTACCCATCCTTCAGTTCCGGCTCGCACAACTAATCGGTCCACAGAAGCGCTATTCCATGACAAGTCTAGGCTTGGGAAAACCATGAAATGTTGAGTGACAGAGTTATCGGAATTACTGGCATTATCCATTAGAACTGCCCGTAGAGAGAGGAATTGTCCTTGTTTGGTTGTCCAGTCAATTGATGATGAAAGGCTACTTGATAGCCCGTATCCTACATCTATCCAAGAGCCAGTAATATCTGGTGTCTGTCCAATCCCATCTGAGTCAAAACCATATTGGATTTTGGTTAGAATAGAGTCAATCCCAGACAAGGCATCACTTGCTTGAACTGTGATGGCAACTGCTCCCAACTGGGCTGTGGTTAGTTCAGGAACCAACCATCCTCCGGCAACTGGTGCAACGTGGTCAATTCTAACAGTATAATCGCTACTGCTACCACGGTTACCAACATTGTCTACAGCTCGGAATTGTATTGTCCGTACCCCTTCTTGTAGGCTCAATGTTCCTGCGCCACCAATGCCGACAGAGTTCCAAGTTGGGTCAGCGGAATCTCTAACTTCGTATCCAGCGATTCCACTTCCGCTACTATCTGAAGCGCCATTGAACAAGTTAGAAAACACAAGATTGTGTGCTTTGTTCCAATCACTATTAATCGATAGCGTTGGTGTCCCCGCAGTTGGACCAACCATGTCAATGCCAATATATCGGGTTTCAGTTGAAGTCAGTCCAGCTCCATCATAGACCGTTAAGACAGGTTCCCAAGTTCCTTGTGAAGGGAAACTTCCAGTTGCCCAGTCCCATCGGTGAGCCAGAAAACCTGGGCCATCATTCGAGGGTGAGCCAGGGCTCGGGACGTTTGTGAGAGTGGCATGGTCAAGGTTTGTGTCGGTCGCATTCCATGTGAAAGAGAGTGTCCCAGTACTAGGGATAGCATACCAAGCTCGGTTGGAAAGGGACAAACCAGTACCATAATCAGGGTTTTCAGTTACGAATGCAAGATTACTTGGGACCGTGTTATCCACTACAAAATTTGCTCCAGTTGTTACGCCAGTAGATGCACCGCTAGCCCATCCTTCAAGTCGGAATTGATAGTTTCCATCACTAACTGAAGATGAATCCCAGTTGTACAACCAAGAAGTTGCAGAGGTGATATTTGTCACATCTGACCAAACAGATCCATCAAATATTTCGAGGCTAGCAGCATCTAGACCAGTTGTTGTAGAAACAAAAATTGTGACACTGCCAGCAACAACTTCCCCTTGCGTGGGGCCTGTTCCAAATGTTGGTGGATTTACCTTGGCCCCCTTTGCAGTGACTTCAACAATAGGAAGTAAGGCGAGCATCAAGGTTGCAGTAATTGCAACAATCATGGCCGTGCGTCGCATGGTCACCAACTTTAGGACATCTCACCCTTGTCTTCAACCCTTCCTTTGTATTCTAATTGTAGAATACCTTGTTGCGTAAGATACTGGTTAGCGGCATCAATCGGCAGGGTTGAAGTGCAGTATGTGGTCTCGTGTGTACATGGGGCGGGCTTCAGCCATTACCACTTCCGGATTTTTACTACTCCTATTGTTGGTCCCAGTCATTGGTGCTGTTAGTGCGGGGGATGTGAATTTCAGCGTTGACAGTCTTGCCATCTCGCCATCATCTCCAGGCGAGGGCGATGATATCGAAGTAACAGCGACCCTAACAAATGATATTTCTTCAAGCATCACTAACGTTGACGTTGCTCTACATCCTGACAGTATTGGAAATACTGCATTTCATACTGAGACCGTAGGCATCTCTGGTGATGGCTTTGTTCAAGTAACAGGGACTTGGTCAGATGTTCCGTTTGGCACCCATTCAGTTGTTCTTGTAGTCACACATAATGGCTCAACTAATTCTGTATCTAATCAGTTTGAAGTTTCGGGGAAAATTGACTTGATTGCCAGTAACATTATCCTCACTCCGTCAGCGGATTTGCGTCAAGGTGATATTGTAAATCTTTCAATTGATGTTACTAATCAAGGAAATCTTGACGCACCATCATCGCATCTGTTGATTCAACTTGATGGTGGTCCTCTGACAGAACTTGAGATATCGCCATTACTTGTTGGTATCTCAACAACTATCCAAACTACAATCAACGCACCTGCTGCTGGGAATCATCAGATTAGTGCAATAGCAAACTCAGCGGATGACGGAATTAGTGAATCAGATACCAGTAATAATGCTGCCACTCCTGTACAATTCACAGTCATTTCCAGTCCTGATTATCTCCACCACCAGCAACCGAATCCTGAGATTACGGTGACATCAAGTCTTGGCACACTTAGTGGACCATGGACACTTAGCGGTGATATTCTTCGAATGGGTGGAAGTGGAGATAGCACAATAACAATAGGAATCTATCTGATAGATGGTGCTGCCGAAACTAGCGTTATTTCGTTTGATTTGACTTTTACTGAAGGTGCCAC